>JBEPXK010000335.1:0-4843 GCA_041641915.1 Planctomycetota bacterium | reverse complement strand
CGACTGGTCGCCGCGTGGGCCGCCGACGGGCTTGCGCGGAGCAATCGCCTGTTGCGCTTCGACAGCATGCGCCGCGAGCTGGGCTGGTTCCGCGACACCTGCGCGCGCTGGCAGGATGCGCCTGACCGGAGCGAGGCCTACGCGATCACCGACGATCCTGCGGGTGACGGGATGGCAAGGGGGCTGTCGGCGCTGTGCGGACCGCTGCGCGAGCCGCTGCGCACGGTGGCGGTGCGTTGGGATCGCGAGCTTGCGCCCGACCCTGCTGCGGCCGAGCGCGAGCTCGCGCGTGCGGTGCAGGCGCAGCGCGAGCGTGTGCAGCGGCTGCTCGAGCGGGCGCAGGCCAGCCGGGGTCGCGCGCGCGAGCGTTGCATCCGCGATGCCGAGGTCGCGTTCCACGATCTCCAGCGCTTCCGTAGCGGAACGCGAGCCTGGCTCGCGCGCCTGTGAGCCCGCCGACCGGCCGCATACCCGAGCCACGACGGGCCAGCGATTCGGGTTCCGGTTCCGGGATCCGACGCGGCACCAGCAGCGCAGACCTGATCCGCGGCGACCTGAGCGAGTACAGGCTCGCCGATCTGCTGCAGTTCATCGCTTCGCTCGGCCGTGACGGCCAGCTGTTGATCGAACAGGACCTGCCGCTGCCGCGTTCGGCGGGTATCTACTTCATGGGTGGCCAGGTGGTGCACGCGCAGCTGCCGCCCTTCGTCGGCGAGGAGGCCTTCTTCCGTCTGCTCGAATGGCAGAGCGGACGCTTCGTGTTCCTGATGCAGGCGCGTCCGGAGCGTCAAACCATCGCCGCCGAGCTCAAGGCACTGCTGCTGGACGGCCTGCGCGAACAGGACGAGTATCACGCCCTGCTGGCACAACTGCCGGACCTCTCGATGGTGGCGCATCGGCGCTGGGATCGCGAAGCGATCGCCACGGTGCAGGTCAGCTTCGCCGATCTGAGCGTCTACGACCTGGTCGACGGGCGGCGGAGCTTCGCCGATATCATCGAATTGATCCCCGGCGACCGGCGTGCGGTCGCCAGCCGGCTGGTGTTCCTGCTCGGCTGCGGCGCGATCACCACTCACAGCGACGTGGCCTTCCTCGATGCCATCGTGCTCGAGCGGCTCGGCAGCGAGCATCGCCCCGGTGGCGCGCGACAGCCGCCGAGCGCGCTGGCGTGCCAGATCCTGCGTTACCTCGATAGCGGGCGCCCGCTCGCTTGGATCGCGACCCAGCTGCCCTGCACCGACCACGAGTTCGTGCTCGCCTGTCGCGATCTGGTGTTGCAGCGTTGGGCCGGCGTCGCGCGCGGCCACGAGCGGTTCGCGCGCCACCTGCTCTGAGAGGGGGGCTGGTCTACGCCTCGCCGTTGCGATGGAGGGCGTCGGTCGTGCCCTTGTCCACTCGTGGCGGGCGCAGTCCGGCATCGAGCAGGCGGCAGAGCAGGGAGTCCTCTTGGGTGCGCGCCAGCGCGGTGAACTCGGCGATGGACTCGCCTCGTTCGATCATCGCTTCGCGGGCATCGGGCAGCAGGTGCAACACGCGGTCGAAGCACTCCAGGGCGAGGATGTAGTCCTCGTATGGTGCCACGCGTTGTTGGGCGTGGATGCGGCGCGCGCGTTCCACGTGGCGGCGGGCCTCGCTCAGCCAGTGCTCGGCCTCGCGTTCGTTCTCCGAGATCAGCAACCATTCGCGCAACATGCGCTGGAATTCCAGCGCGCTCGGTCGCCGCGCTGGCGACGCCTCCATCACCCGGCGCTGGATCGAGATCAGGCGCCGCGGTGCCAGCGGATTGAGATGGGTGACCCGTCGATAGCGGTTCTCCAGCGCGAGCGCGAGGCAATCGCGGACCGAACCGCCGTAATCGAACGGCATTTCCCCGGTCAGGATCTGGTAGAGCACGGCGGCGAGGAGATAGACGTCGGTGGTCTTGCCGACGGCGGAACGATTGCCGGCGGCGACTTCGGGCGCGAGGCACGCCGGCGTGCCACAACAGACCATGGTCTCGGTGTCGCAGGAGCGCGAGCGGGCGGGCAGGCCGTGGCCGCGCAGTTCCACCGCCAGGCCCCAGTCCACCAGCAGGATCTCGCCGTAGGCACCGACCATGATGTTGTCGGCTTTGATGTCGCGATGGATGATGTTGCGGGCGTGGGCGAAGACCACGGCGTTGCAGATCTGGATCAGGATCTCGACGTGGCGGCGGATGTCGCCGGGGTGTGTGGCGATCAGCCCGGCGAGATCGCGGCCGCTGATGAGTTTCATCACCAGGTAGTCCGGGCCACCGTCATGGATCGGGATGATGTTCGGGTGCTGCAGGCGCGCGGTGATCTGGGCTTCGTGGAGGAACTGGCGCTGGCGATGCGGCGTGGGATTCTGGAGCTGTTTGACCGCCACGTCGCGCTTGAGCGGGAGTTGACGCGCGATGGAGACCCGGCCGAAGGCGCCGCAGGCGATCTCCTCGCGCAGCGCGAAGACGCTGGGCGAATCGAGCCGGCCATCGCACGGGGTGGACCACAGGGTATGGGCGTTCTCGCCAGCGGTGATCGGTGAGGGCTCGGCCGCAGCGGGGATGATGCGCATCGGCTGGCCTGCCGGGTCGATGCGCACCGAGGAACGATGTAGTTCTGGCCCCCGGTCGAGCTCGGCGGTCTCGCCGGCAGACACGGTGATGGCGACCTCTGGCTGGGCGTCCTGCGTGTCGGCCATGGGGTGGTCGCCCATCTCGGACTCCTGGTCACGCCGGCTGGCATATTCAGGGCATTCGGATGCCCCGCCCTCCACCGCGCCAGCAGCTTGTCTGATCGTACGCAGGTCACCGTGCATTGACAAGCTGGTCGGGGCCACTGGGGGTATCTGCTCGCCAAGCAGGCCAGGAGACGGCAGCTACGTGATCAACGGGTCGTGCCGCGCCATCACGGGCGTGAAGAAGCGTGCCGGCAGCGCACGCTTCGCCGTGGATTGGCCCCACGCCCGGGGAGACTCCGGCCGGTCGCGGCGCTGCAAGCCGGGCCGCAGATCGCCCTGCACCTTCGAACGGCGCGAACCGTTGCCAACACGGGTCGGCGGACCGGGTCATGCCGGTCGTGACCATCTGCTCGACGTTTCGGATCCATGAGGCCTGGTTCGCGACCGGCCGATCGTCGGTATCCGGCTGTGTCGGTCTTTGTCAGTTGACTCGTCTGCGCTCGACGCCCAGTCTGCCGCTCGTCGCTGGCGTGCAGCAGGCACGGCGCGGCAACGACAGGAGCCGGCCATGGACGCGCGCGCGATCAAGATCTGTTACATCGGTGGCGGGAGCCGCCAATGGGCCATGCACCTGATGGCCGACCTCGCCTTGTGCCCGGAGATGACGGGCGAGCTGGTGCTCTACGATATCGACCACGCCGCGGCGGCCCAGAACGCCGAGCACGGCAATGCGCTCTTCGCTCAGGACGATGCACGGACCCGGTTCCACGTCCGCGCCGAGACTGAGCGCGATCGGGCACTCGCCCACGCTGATTTCGTGGTCATGTCGATCGAACCGGGGCCGACGCACATGCGCTACGCCGACCTCGAGGTGCCACGTCAGTTCGGCGTGGTCCAGACCGTCGGCGATACCGTCGGCCCGGGCGGTGCGTTGCGCGCGATGCGCGCGATTCCGGTCTACGAGGACTACGCCCACGCGGTGATGGCCCACTGTCCCGATGCCTGGGTCATCAACTACACCAACCCCATGACCCTGTGCACGGCCGCGCTCTACGCCGCGGAGCCGGGAATCAAGGCCATCGGCTGCTGCCACGAGGTATTCGGCACCCAGCGTCTGGTCATGCGGGTGGCCAACGAGGAGCTCGGCCTGACCGGACCGGAGGCGATCACCGATCGTCGTGAGATCCGGCTCGACGTCAGCGGGCTCAACCATTTCACCCTGAGCACCGCCATCAGCTGGCGCGGCCGCGATCTGCTGCCGGTGCTGCGCGAACGCATGGCGCGGCCCGATTTCTTCGCCGACCAGACCGCCGCGGCGCAGGAGCTGGTCGCAGCGGAGAACTACCTGGGGGGAACGTACAAGGTTCCCTACGATATGCTGCGGCGACTCGGGGCGTTCGGCAGCGCGGGCAGCCGCCATCTGGTCGAGAACGTGCCTTGGTACCTGAGCCAGGGCGAGCGCAGCCTGCATCGCTGGGGTGTGGTCTGCACGCCCTATGCGCATCGGCAGAGCGAAGCCGAGCGCAAGCGCGCCGAGACGGCGGGGCCCTACGTGCCGCGACCCCTCACGCCTTCCGGCGAGGAGGGGGTCGACCAGATGCTGGCGTTGCTGGGCATCCGGCCCCTGGACAGCAACGTCAACCTGCCCAATCGCGGGCAGATGCCGCAGCTGCCGCTCGGGGCGGTGGTCGAGACCAACGCCTGCTTCCGGCATGACCGGGTCGAGCCGCAGGTCGCGGCGCCGCTGCCACCGGCCGCGGCCGAGGCGGTGCGGCGGGTCGCGACGGTGCAGGAACTGCTGCTGCGGGGCATGCGCGAGCAGGACCGCGACCTGTTGTTGCAGGCCCTGCTGCTCGACCCGATCGTGATGCTGCCGACCGACACCGTGGCGGAGATGTTCGCGCAGATGTGTGAGCACGCGGCCGAGTATCTGCCGCGGTGGTTGCGTCCGGTGGCGACCGGCCGCTGATTCAGCGCCGTCGCTTCCGGTTCCGGTCACGGCCGCGCTCCTGGCGCTGGCCCGCGGCGAGCATCGCCGCCTTCTGCTCGCGGATCGCCGCCTCGCCCGTGTGCACGCGCAGCGGCGCGAGCGTGCGTGGATCACAGCCGGCGACGAGCATCGCGGTCGCCTCGGTCATCGGGGTGGGGGTGAATTCCTGGACCAGAT
>JBEPXK010000334.1:0-4864 GCA_041641915.1 Planctomycetota bacterium | reverse complement strand
ACGACGGCTATGGCATCAAGTCGATGGGGGGCGGCAACAGCCTGACGCGGGTCGAATTCGACCACCTCGATATCGACGTCAAGCCGCGGGCGATGTGGAACGGCGGGTCGAGCAACTTCTCGATGGAGCTGGCCCACTCTTCCTTCGCCGACGAGGTGCGGATCCACGACTGCACGATGAACATGGGTCTCTCGCTGGTCGGCAAGGACGAGTACACCGGCGATGCGTACAGCATGGAGATATATCACAATTATCTCGACGTGGTCGCTGGGCGTTGGATCGAGCTGTCGACCAACCACATCCATATCCACCACAACTACTTCACCGGCGCCCACAGCGGCCATCCCACGTTCAACAACTACGATCCGACCCTGGATCAGGACGACGTGGTCATCCACCACAACATCTTCGAATTCGCCTCGCGCGAGCTGTTCGGCCTCCAGGGCGCCAACGACGTCACCTTCTGCAACAACACCGTGATCTGGAGCCCGCATCGGCGGGCCGACGGTCTGTTGGCCAAGCTGCAGCACGACAACAGCGCCCACAGCTGGATCGTGAAGAACAACCTCTTCCTCGGACCCGCGGGCCGCACCGGTGAGCTGTTCGCCACCGTTGACGAGGGGGTGGCGCCTGCGGTCGACGCCGATCGCAACCACGCCGCGCTGTTCACCATCCCGGGCAACACCGCCCCGTCCGGTGCGCTGGCCCTGCCGCTCGATGGCGCCAAGCCCGATTGGTGGCGGCCCGGGACCAGCAGCGCGCTCATCAACGCCGGGGTGCACGTGCCCGGGTGTACCGACGACGCCGTGGGCGATCCGGATATCGGTGCGTTCGAGCAGGGTGGCGACAACCGTTTCCTGCCCGCCGATTTCACCTGGCCGGTGCTGCCCGCGAGGTACGCCCGGGTGACGCCAGGGATCGACTACGCGCTCTATGATTTCCCGGACGAGTCCCGCAGCATGCTTGAAGATATCCGTGAGGTCCACGCGCGCGAACCTGACGCCATCGGGACCAGCGACACCCTCGATAGTCTGCTGGTGATCGGCGTCGACCCGATCGAGGATCCCGAGGAGGACCAGCCTGGCGAGTATGCCGCGGCCGTGTTCACCGGTTATATCGACGCGCCGAGCACGGGCCTGTACCGTTTCTGGCTGACCTCGGAAGACGGCTCGCGCCTGCAGATCGACGGCCACGACGTGCTCGAGAGCGACGGGTGGCACGGCGAGCAGACGGTCAGCGACGTGGTCCGACTCGCGGCAGGGCTGCACCGGATCCGCGTCTATTACGCCAGCTGGTGGGGAGCGGCCGCCGCGATCGAACTGCGCTGGCGCCCACCTGGCGAGGTGGAACGTGCGGTGGTGGCGACCGACCTGTTCCGCGCGGACCCCGCCCTGGTCGAGCGCGTCATCGGCGTCACGCTCTCGCGGCCGGGCCCCTGGAGCGCGGCGATCGCCGGTCGCCCGATGCAGACCGCCAGCGGGGGCGAGACGATCGTATTTCCTGGCCTCGATCCCGCAGTCGCGACCACCGTGTCCTTCCCGGCCACGGCGCCGGGTGGCGACGGTTGAGCGGCGAAGCCAGCGACGCACGACCGTACGCGCTCAGGGCGCTGCCCGTGCGCTGACGATCGCCGCGAGCGCCTGGTCGCTCAGGACGCCGTCGTAGATCCGCACGTCGTCGACCCAGCCGGCGAAACGGTTGGCGATGGCGAGGGTGGCGGCGTTGGCCGTCACCGGCTGCGCCGCCAGCGGCGTGCTGGCGACCGCCACCCCGTCGACATGGAGCCGGACCGCCCCGCCCGGCTCCCAGCTCGCGGCCAGATGGATCCAACCGGTGCCGTCCGGCGCCGGCCTGGCGGCGGCGGTGAGCGCATCGCCGTGCCCGATACGCACGCGCCAGGTGTCGGCCTCGGCGAAGGCCGGATGGACCAGCTCGTAGCCGGCCTTTGCCTGCCAGTCCATCTTGCTGATGAATTCCATCGGCATGCCCTGGTCGAGGCGCGCGAACTGAGCGGGCAGCGGCTCGGCGGGTTTGAGCCAGAGGCAGAGCGTAGCGGCGTTCAGGTCGAAGGCGTCGTGGTCCTCGACGTGCAGCACGCCCTCGCCGTCGAGCCGGGCACCGCCGCCGGCCAGGCCCTCGCCCCAGCGTGCGTCGGAGACGGTCTGCAGGCGATGGCCATTGCCGCTGACGTCGGGCGTGGTCCGGCCGTCGGTGGCATCGAAGGTCCAGCGGGCGATCAATTGTGGTTCGCGTGCGAGTCCGGTCGTCGTCGCGCGGAGCGATTCGCCGGCGGCGACGCGTTCGCTGCTGCTGCCGTCGCCGGTGGCGACGCGCACCGCTCCGGTCTCCACCGCCAGCCGGGTCGCCGCGGCGTCGACGACGATGGTGAAGCGGGTGCCGAGCACGCTGAGCGTGGCGTGGGGGGTGGCGATCGCCCAGGCTGGGTGCGTCGTTTGTGGTTCGACCGTGGCCCGCAGCCGTCCGCTGTGGAGCGTACACCGCGGAACCGGACCGGCATGCAGCGTGAGTTGGCTGCCGGCGGCGAGCTCCAGCGTGGCCCCGCGTGCGTCGTGCAATGCCAGCGCGCGTTGGACCATCAGCCGGTCGCCGGGCCGGAGGTCAGCGATCGCGGCGAGCGTGCTGTTCCGGCCATCGCGTTGCAGTCGCGCGGCGCCGGTGGTCCAGGCCTGCTTCCCCCAGACCGTGGCAGATGCCTCACGGTTCCGATTCATGGCGAATACGGCGAGTCCGATCGCCAGGCAGGCAGCGGCCGCACTCAGGACGGGGACGGCCCAGGAGCGCCGGCGCTTGCGGCGCCGGCGCATTCCGGTGCGCAGTTCGCCGATCACCCGGTCGACGAAGGCGCGCCGCCGGGCCGTCGCGGTCGGGCCATCGCCTGCGGCCGGTAGTTCGCGCAACAACCGTTCCATGCGGTAGTGACCGAGTATCTGGCGCAGGCGTTCGGGTTGCCTGTCGATCTGTGCGCGCAGCTCCTGTTCCAGCGCCGGGTCTGCGGCGCCGGCCTGCCAACGCTCGAAGAGCTCGATGAACCGACTCACCACTCGCCCTCCTCGTGCAGGCTGCGCCGCACGCAGCGCCGCAGCCATTCGCGCACGGTGTAGAGCCGCTTCTTGATTGTGCCCAGGGGTTTGCCCTGGCAATCGGCGATGGCGGCCAATGCACGCTCCTCTTCGTAGCGTTGCCGCACCAGGACCCGGGTTTCGCTGTCGAGCTGGCGCAGGCAGTGGCGCAGGGCTTGGAGCGCGGCGGCCGGCGGGCCGGCGTCGGACCGTGCGGCGAGTTCGGCCATCTGCGCGCTCAGCAGCAGGCCGCGCTGACGCAGCGCGCGCGCAGCGGCGCGGCGCTCTGCCGCCAGTTCGCGCCGCGCGATGCCCAGCAGCCAGGCCCGGAAGGAGGCGCCGTGCGCGAAACTATGGAGACGCTCGAAGGCGACGATGAAACTCCGGTGGGCGATCTCGTCGACCTCGATGCCCGGGGGGCAACGCGGGGCCAACCAGGCGCGGAGAAAGGGCTCGCAGATGGCCACCACCCGAGCGTAGGCCTGGAGGTTGCCGCGGCGGCTGGCGTCGACGGCAACGGCCAGGCTGCGGTCCTGGTTGTCGTGCGCGTGTTCCGCCACCCCTCGAGTCTAGGTTCGTGGCGACCCCTCGCCATCCCGGCCTGGCGGGGGTCCGGGCAGGTGTGCACACGCAGCGATGGCTGCGGTTGCTTGCTGTGCGCTGGCTGTCACCCTCGTGTTACCAGCATGGATGCACGCGAATGTTTCAGCCGCTGCTGGCAAGAGGCGCGACCGGCGGTGGTCGCCTATCTCTATGCCCGCACCGGCGATCACGCGGTGGTCGACGACCTCGCGCAGGAGACCGCGCTCGCGGCCTGGCGGGGTGTGCGTGCGCGCGGCGCCCCGGCGCGGATGCAGGCCTGGGTGATGGGCATCGCGCGGCACAAGCTTGCCGATCACCTGCGGCGCACGCGGCGCTGCGCCGGGATCGAGGTCGATGCGATCCCGGCGGCGAGCATCGACGCGGCTGCGGTGCGGATGGCCGATCAGGTCAATGCCCGCTCACGCGCCTTGCGGCGATGCATCGCGGGATTGCAACCGGGCCAACGCGAACTGCTCGCGCGGCGGTATGCCGCAGGCGAGCCGCTCAGCGTGATCGCGGCGAGCCTCGGCCAGACGGACGGCAGCGTGAAGGTGCGCCTGCACCGGATCCGCGCCGCACTGCGTCGCTGCATCGATGCAGCGCTGACGCGAGCAAAGGAGCAGTCATGAGCCGACTCGAGGAACTGGCCGACGACTGGGCCGAGGGCGCGCTCGATGCTCAGGGCGCGGCGGAATTGCGCCGCTTGCTGTGCGATCCGGCCAACGCGGATCGTTTCGTGGTGCTCTGCGGCGAACGCCGCAGCTTGCGCGAGGCTCTGCGCGGTGACGCCGATGAGACGCTGACCATCGCATGGGCGCAGCAGCGGCGGCGTCTGGTCGCAGTGGTGGTCGGCGGTGTCGCGGTCGCCGCCGCGTTGATCCTCGCGGTGCAGTTGTGGCCCACCGGTCCATCCGCGCGACGCGGCGACAGCGTGGTCGTCGGGCGGGTCAGCGCTGTCGCGGGTGCCGCGTGGCTGGCGCGGGGGCGGGAGCGCGAGGTGCTCGCCAAGGGCAGGACGCTGCACCGTGATGATCGGATCGTTGCCGACACGGGCGAGGTTCGTTTCGTGCTCGAAGATACCGGCAGCGGTGTGCTCGGGGCACACGGTGTTCTGACCTGCCGGTCCGCGCGCGCGCTGGCCCTCGCGCGTGGGGTGCTCCGCCTCGATCTCGCTGCTCGCAGCGCCGGGAGCCCCTTCACCC
>JBEPXK010000333.1:0-4872 GCA_041641915.1 Planctomycetota bacterium | reverse complement strand
ACCTCGGACCCGCCAGCGAGTGGAGCCCAGCCAGGCCTGGCGGGGCGACCGGCCGACCGAGGGGTGGTTTTCTGCAAAAATGGGCCGCAGGGCGGAGGCGGCATCGCGCAGCGATAGGTGGCCCCGGTGGGTCCACCGCGCCGACGCAGCGCAAGCGCAGCCCCGCAGCGAAGCGAGGAGCAAGCGCCGCTGGGGTGCGCGTGAGCGCGCGAGGGGGCAGCGCCCCCTCTGAGGGAACCCTCACGGTTGTCGCTCCCGGCGCCGAGAGCACGATGGACGCATGGCCCGACGGCACCTGCGCTACGCCGACAACCCGATCCGCAACGAGGCGCGGGTGGAGCGGCAGAGCGACTGGCGCCGGCGTTGCATCAGCGTCACCGTCGGTCCCGAATCCGGTCATGGCTGGCGGCTCGATCGCTACCTCGCCCTCGCCCTGGGTAGCTACAGCCGCAGCCTGATCAAACGCTGGTTCGATCACGGCTACATCCGCCTCAATGGCCAGACGGCCAAGCCCGGCTGGCGGGTTGCCGGCAACGATGTCTGCCGGCTCGAGATCCCCCACCCGCCGCCGCCGGCCGAGCATCAGACCACCCCCGCGGTACTGCACATCCTCCACGAGGAGCCGGGGCTGCTCGTCTGCAACAAACCCGTCGGCCAACTCGCCCACCCGGCCGGGCGCGTGCTCAGCGGCACCCTGCTCAATCAGATCCAGGAGCTGCTCGCCAGCCGCGGCGAGGACTGGTCGCGGGCGCGGCTGGTCAACCGCATCGACCGC
Source organism: Planctomycetota bacterium (assembly GCA_041641915.1). Lineage (GTDB taxonomy): Bacteria > Planctomycetota > UBA11346 > UBA11346 > UBA11346 > SLQH01. Next base: position 4,097 of record JBEPXK010000333.1, on the reverse strand, counting down.
GACACCTCCGGCATCGTGCTGGCGACCACCGATCCAGCTTTACATGCGCGCTGCTGCGCCGCGCTGCGCGCCGGCGACTTCGACAAACGCTATCTCGCCATCTGCCTCGGCGCCCCGGCCAGCGACCACGGCGACTGGCGCGAGGCGATCGCCGATCCGCTGGACACGCGCACCATCGCCCGACGCATCGACCCCGCCGGCCAGCCCAGCCACACCGGTTTCCGGGTCATCGCCCGCGCACCGGCCGACCGCTACTGCCTGCTCGGTTTCGAGCTCCACACCGGTCGGCAACACCAGATCCGCATCCACGCCGCCCATCATGGGCATCCACTGGTCGGCGATTGGGTCTACGGCGAGCCCTGCGCCGAACTGGTCGGCCAGGCGCTGCACGCCGCCGGGTTGCGCTTCACCCATCCGCGCACCGGCCGCCCGCTGAGCATCGAGGCGCCGTTGATCGGGGATCTGTGCGACCTGTGGGATCATCTCGCCGCCGGGGGCAGCGTCACCCCCCGCCCGCTGCTCCCAAGCGAAGCCCGGCGTCTGGGCCAGGTGCCGCCGCCGGAGCAACCACCGCTGCCCCACGGACACCGCCGGCCCTCGTGGATGAGCGAAGCCGAGCTGACCCGCATCCGCCGCGAGACCTGCGAATAGCGCACGCGGCGCGAAGCCCGGCCCTCACAGTGGACGCGGTTGTGCGCCACGGGTATCATGAGGCCGAGGAGCCGACCCATGTCCGAACTGCGAGATCTTCTCGAACGGGTCCATCTGCGCCTGAGCCAGATCGAAGAGCCGGACGACGACGCGCGCGAGCTCCTGGGCATCGTGATGCAGGACATGTGGCGGGTCCTGGTGTCCAGCGGCGACGAACCCGACGACCTGCTGACCAACCTGGAGACGGGGATCCTGCGGCTCGAAAACGACCACCCGAAGCTGGCCGTGGTCGTGCGGCGCTTCCTCACCACCCTCGGCGATTCGGGGATCTGATCTCGCCACGAGTGGCCGCGCAGGCCTATCGCGTCTGCGCACCGCTGGCCGTTTCCGGCAGCGCGATGATCCGGAGAGCGAAATCGTCGAGCAGGGCGTCGCACAGGCGAGCATCGAAATGAAGGTTGACGAAGGGCCCCCAGTGGGGCGCGGTGAAATCGAGTTTGACGTGTTGCCAGCCCGCGCGGCTGACGAGCGCGCGGTCGGTGCGCATGTAGCTGAGCATGGGGTTGCTGTAGGGCGACCACTCGTAGTAATCCGCACCGATACTCGCGCCCGGCTCGAGGCTCTGCCAATCGATCGGCGGTGGCAGCGGATGCCGCTGTTCACGCAGTTTCGCGCGATGCTCGGCATCCTTCTGCGCCAACTGGGCACGCGCGGCGGCGACCCGGTCCGCTGGCCAGGGCTCGATGCGATACCAACCCTCGAGACGGTAGCGCACCCCCGGCAGCAACGATACCTGCGGTAGGTTGGGCCAGTCGCGACCGCTGATGCGGATACTCCGCTCGCCGCTGCGCGCGGTGCCGGTGACGATCTCGGGGGCGTGCGAGGTCCACACCAGTCCACGAGCGGCCTGCGTCAGCGCAGTGGGCTGGTCTTCGAAATCCTCGACCTCGCCGAGCGAGACCACCAGCGAATGCTGGTTCTGGCAGATCAGCTCCACCGCGTCCCATACATGCGCGGTCAGCTCGGGCGGTAGATGCAGCAGGCGGTGGACGAAGTGCAGGCGGTAGCCACCGTCCTCTTCCTGCGCGAGCTCGACCTGCTGCAGCGGGATGGTGATGTGGAAGTCGTTGTGGGCGTTGCATATCCGTAATTTGCTGGTGGTGCCACCGCCATCCTGGCGGGTGAAGCAGGGGCTCCAACCGGCGGGATCGGGCAGGTAGGCGATATAACCGCCATCGCGCCAGGAGAACGCCTTGCGATCGCGATCGCAGCGGTCCATGGTCACCAGGTTGTTGGCCCAGCCACGGATGCCGCCGCCACCGGGCGTGTAGACGGTGCGGTCGAACCAAGCCTGATACGACCACGGCACGTAGCAGCCGGGAGTGAAGGTGCCCGCCGGCAGGCGTGCCTTGGGGCCGAATTCCGGTCGCTGCGGATACGAGATGTCATAGACCGCGTCGATGCGATAGCCGTAGACCGGATCGCAGGTGAAGACGAAACGCACGTCGTTGACCTGTCCCGGCAGCTCCTGCTCGAGCACCAGCGCGAGATGGTCGTCCGATCGTTCCCAGCGCTCTTGGATCAGCGCGCGGTCGCCCATCTCCTCGTAGATCGAGCCGTGGGTCTTGACCCGCTTCAGGAAGCCCCAGGTCGGCAGCGAGGGGCCAAGCATGGTATCGAGATGGAAGCGTTCGGTCGGCAACGCGACCGCGGTGGGCGCATCGTCGGGGGTGCGCGCGATCAGCTGGATATCACCGCTGCGGCGCAACGCCACCACGCGCTCGCCATCGAAGATCACCTCCCAGGTCCGGGTCTGTTCGCCCTCGTGGTGAGCGAAGGTGAAGGTCCGCCGCTCCACCCGCCACCGGCTGGCGTGGTCGGCGAAGCGTTGCGGCGGCTCCAACCGCGCGGCGAGCGTGTCGATCTCATCGCCACAGACGATCCGCTGCGGGGCCGCCGCGACGTCCACCGCCGCGACCGGCTCGATGTCCCGGCCTGGCTGCTTGGTGATCGCGGCGTGCGCCACCCGGGGATCGATCGTCGCCGGATCGTCGACCGCCACCCCCCGATCGCAGCCGGTCAGGGCCAGGGCCGTCAGCAGACCGAACAGCACACCACGTGTCGCCATCGCGCACCACCTTTCAGACGAGGTTCTACGCGGACGGATATTTCGCGTTCTATCCGATACTGATCAGGTCCCACCGCCGGCGTGGGCTTCGCGCACGCCGGCCCTACCCCGTCTGGATCACCTGTTCCAGACGGTGGTTGAGCTGGCGCAACGCGAAGAAGGCCTGCTCGCATTCGACCCGGAGCGCAGCGGCGGTGCTCGAATCGAGTCCGGTGCCGTCGACCGACTCGCAGATCGAGCCGGACAGACGCGACAGAGCCGCTGCGGTCTGCAGGGCGCGGCGCTCGGTGGCGTTGTCGATCCGCGGCTCATCGGGGAACAAAGCACGACCGATGGCGTCGAGTAGACGCAGACCCCCGTCGTCCTGCTCCTGCCGGCACAAGCCGATGAGATCGCCGATGGTCCAGGCATCGATCCGGCGCGCAGCGATACGGCGCGAGATGGTCGAACGGTCGACGCCCAGGTGGCGGGCCACGGCTGCCGCGCCGTGGCGATCGATATGATCGGTGAGAATCCGCAACACCCGCGCGCCGACGCCCTCGTCACAATCGGACCCGAGCGGATCGGTATCCTGCACGCTGCTGCTCATCGCCTTGCCTCCAGATCCGCGACCAGGCGCGCCGGAGCACGGCGGTGATCGCCCGTCAACGCTGCGGATCCTGTTTGGCGTCGGGATCGGTCTCGTGGGCCACCGGTGGCTTGCCGGGCGTGACCAGGCCCTCGTCGGACTGCGGCATCACGTTCGGCGGCGGCGGCTCGCCGTCCTGACCGTAGATGTCCTCCGCATCAGGGGTTTCCGGCGTTTCGGGTTTCTCGGCGCTCATGTCGACCTCCGATCCTTGGCGTGGTCTCGTTGCGCCACGCCTGATGCAGATCATGGTGCCGGGGTCGCCCGCAACGGTAACTGCTGTGTAACCGCAAGCGAATGGACCTACCCCGCTGGTTCCAGACGGGATCCGTGGATCGGCAGCGCCGATTCCATCCGCCCCACATCGCTCCGGCATCGCTCCGGCATCGCTCCGGCGCCAGCGCCATCGCTCGCGAGGGGCCCGAAAAAGTCGGGTAACTAGCAAGGTGGGCCTCCGCCCACAACCCACGGGTTGAGCATAGGGCTCCGGCCCACCTTTCTGCTCTTTCATCAGGGGACTTCGTCCCCCGAACCCCCTGTGCCTCGACGGCTTGTGACAGCGCCTGTTTCAAAACGTTGTTTTTTGTCGCTGTCACAAGCAATCGAGGCACTAAGCGGCTGGGCCGTGGACCGCGCCGAGCATTGACGTTCCCGCAGACGAGGACTCACGCGATGACGTGAGTGGCCCGA
>JBEPXK010000332.1:0-4874 GCA_041641915.1 Planctomycetota bacterium | reverse complement strand
GACGCTGGTGCCGTGGCAGGCCAGGCCCCAGGCGCTGGCAACCGAGTCGCCGTCGACGCGCACGTCGTAGCAGTCGCCGCCGCTGACCACCAGATGGTAGGTCCCGCTCACCGCGGGGGTGACCCGTCCGCGCCAGATCGCCGACCATTGGCCCGGCTGCAGTCCCTCCGGCAACTCATCGCTGCCGAGCGCGACGGTCGGTACCGTGCTCACCGCGACCGGTTCATCGTGGAAGCGACGGTTGGCGTAGAGCTCGCGCCGCCAGCCGCCGATGCCCGCGGCGTCGGGGGCGGCGAGCAGCTCGGTGGGAATCGATTCCATCCCCGCCGGCGCGTTGGGATAGCCACGGACGTGCACGATGCGCACCCGGTCGCCCAGCAGCGCCCGCAGGCCCGCGAGCGGAGTCACCTCGTGATCGGCGACCACCGCCGAAGAGCCGCCGCCTTGGCTGTGGGTGCGGTCGGCGTTGTCGCCGATCACCGCCAGGGTGCGGACCGCGCTCGGATCGAGCGGCAACACCTCATCGTCGTTCTTGAGCAGAACGATAGCCTCGTCGGCGATGCGCCGGGCCAGCTGGCGATGACGCTCGGTGTTCTTGGCCCCGACGGCGCGATGCGCCGGGTCGAATCTGCCGACGGCGAACATCACCCGCAGGATCCGACGCACCTTGTCGTCGACCAGCGCAACGTCGTAGGTGCCGTTCTCGAGTCCGGCGCGGAAGGGCTCGGCGAGGTACAGGTTGTTCAGGTCCCCGCCCATCTCGATGTCCAGGCCGTTACGCGCGGCCTGATCGGAATCGTGCGTGCCGCCCCAGTCGGAGACGACCAGATACGGGAACGACCACTCGCCTTTGAGCACGGTGTTGAGCAGGTAGTCGTTGTGGCAGCAGTGCTCGCCGCGGAATTGATTGTAGGCACCCATGAGCGTAAGCACGCCCGCCTCGCGCACGGCGGCGGCGAAACCGGGCAGGTAGATCTCGCGCAGCGTGCGCTCGTCGCATTCCACGTCGACGTGGAAGCGATCGAGCTCCTGGTTGTTCAAGGCGTAGTGCTTGACGCAGGCGGCGACGTCGTGCTCCTGGCAGGCGGTGATCATCGGCACCACCAGCTGGCAGATCAGATACGGATCCTCGCCGTAGTACTCGAAATTACGCCCACACAGGGGCGTGCGCACGATGTTGATGCCCGGGCCGAGAATCACGTCCTTGCCACGCGCCCGCGCCTCGGCGCCGAGCACCTCGCCGAAGTCACGCGCCCGCTCCGGGTTCCAGGTCGCGGCCAGCGCGGTGCCGACCGGCAGGTAGCTCACCGCGTCGTCGGCATCCTTGACCGGATCCCAGGTCTGCGGGTCGAGCTCCTGGCGCACGCCGTGCGGACCGTCGCTCATCACCAGCGGCGGAATGCCGAGGCGCTCGACCCCGCCGGAACAGAAGGCGGACTCGGCGTGGCACATGCCCACCTTCTCCGCCAGGGTCATCTGGCCGATCAGCTCGTCGATGGCGGCCTCCACCGCCGGGCCGCGTCGTTCCTGCATCGCTGCGCTCCTTCTGGTCGGGACGCTATGCCCGCCGACGGGCAACCCAACCCTGAATCCCGTTGAACCTGCGCTCGCCAACCTGCGCTCGCCGATGCCTCGGAGTTCACAGCTTGACAAAAGTTAGGCGCGACTAACTTATTCTCCGTCACGCCGGAGGAGCCGATGCCCGCACGCGACATCAGCGCCAGTCTCGAGGACTACCTCGAAGCGATCCACGCCATCGTCACCGCCGGCGAGGCGCCGCGGGTCAAGGCGATCGCTGCGCACCTCGACGTGCGCGCGAGTTCGGTCACCGCCGCGCTGCGCCAGCTGGCTGATCGGCAGCTGGTCGAGTACGTCCCCTACGGCGCGATCACCCTGACCCCGCGCGGCGAGCGCACCGCGCGCGATGTCGCCGGCCGGCACCATGCGTTGCGCGCCTTCTTCGGCGAGATCCTCGCGGTCGAGCCGGAGCTGGCCGACGCCGCAGCCTGCCGGGTCGAACACGTCATCCCGCCCGAACTGCATCGGCGTCTGGCCGCCTTCGTCGCCTATCTGCGCGACCACCCCCGCAGCGTCGCCGCCTTCCACCGTCACCTCGCTGAACCCAGCGAACCCGAAGGAACAACGTGAACCAACCCGGACCAGACACCTGCACCCTCATCGATCTGCCCACTGGCCAGCGCGCCCGGCTGGTGCGCATCACCGGCGGGCATCGCCTGCACGACCGGCTCGCCTCGATGGGTTTTGCGCCCGAGGTGCCGATCGAGGTCGTCTCGCGCCAGGGTAGCGGGCCGCTGCTGGTGCTGGTCAACCGCACCCGCGTGGCTCTCGGCCAGGGCATGGCCGACCAGATCCTCGTCCGCCCCGTCTGAACCAAGACGCTCCCCCCTCCACAGCGTTCTGCCGCCCGCAGCGAAAGCAGCTCCATGGAAGCCCTCACGGTCGCCCTCACCGGCAACCCCAACACCGGCAAGACCACCGTCTTCAACATGCTCACCGGCGCCCGCCAACAGGTGGGCAACTACCCCGGCGTCACCGTCGAGATCACCGAAGGCCGGGCCGAGCACAACGACGCCGCGACCACCATCAGCGATCTGCCCGGTACCTACTCGCTCGCCGCGCATAGCGAAGATGAACGCACGGCGCGCAATTTCCTGCTCGAGGTCCCGACCGACGTGGTGATCGATGTGGTCGACGCGACCCAGCTCGAGCGCAACCTCTACCTCGCGCTGCAGCTGATCGAGTTCGGCAAACCGCTGGTCATCGCGCTGAACATGAGCGACGCGGCCGAGGCCCAGGGCCTGCGGATCGACCATCAGGCGCTGTCGGACCACCTCGGGGTGCCCTGCATCCCAACCAGCGGTCGCAACCGCCGCGGGCGCAACGAGCTGCTCGACGCGGCCGTGGACCAGGCCCGCCACCACCGCGCGATGGTCCGCAACCACGGCCACCCGGTCGAGCAGAACCGCGTCCCCTACGCCCGCGAACTCGAAGACGTGCTGCGCGAGATCCAGGAGCACCTGATCGCCACCGAGCTGATCGCCAAGGATCACCCCGCGCGCTGGTACGCGCTCAAACTGCTCGAAAACGACACCCAGATCATCGAGCGTTACGCGCTGCAGGAGGCCGAGCCGGTCGCCGCCGCCGGTCGCGACCGGCTGCGCGCGATCTACGGTCAGGATCCGGTCGCCGCGATCGCCGACCGCCGCCATGAGGTCATCGCCGAGATCTGCAAGCACTGCGTCGCCTCGCCGCAGCAGCCCAAGCGCGATATCACCGGCACGCTCGACGCGGTACTGACCCATCGCTGGCTCGGGCCGGCGATCTTCTTCGCCCTGATGTACGCGGTGTTCCATCTGGTGTTCACCCTCGGCGCGCCGCCGATGGGTTGGCTCGAGCAGTTCTTCGGCTGGCTCGCCGGCGCGGTCGACGGCCTGTGGAGCGCAGACGAACCCAGCGCGCTGCGCTCGCTGCTGGTCAACGGGATCATCCCCGGCGTCGGCGGCGTACTGGTGTTCACCCCCAATATCCTGTTGTTGTTCCTCGCCATCGCCGCGCTCGAAGCCAGCGGCTACATGTCGCGCGCCGCCTTCCTGATGGACCGCTACATGCACAAGCTCGGCCTGCACGGCAAGAGTTTCATCCCCATGCTCATCGGCTTCGGCTGCACCGTGCCCGGGATCATGGCCACCCGCATTCTCGAGAGCCGCCGCGACCGCCTGACCACCATGCTGATCCTGCCGCTGATGTCCTGCGGTGCGCGCATCCCGATCTACATGCTGATCATCCCGAGTTTCTTCGCGCCAGCCTATCAGGGCCTGGCGCTGTTCAGCATCTACCTGCTCGGCATCGTCCTCGCCCTGGTCCTCGCGCGGGTGCTCAAGAGCACGCTGTTCCGTGGCGTCACCCCGCATTTCCTGCTCGAGTTGCCCGGCTATCGTCGACCCGCGCTGCGCGACCTGGCCCTATTCACCTGGCAGCGGACCTGGGAGTACATCAAGAAAGCCGGGACCATCATCCTCGCCGCTTCGATCATCCTCTGGGCCTTGAGCACCTACCCGCGCAAGACCGACATCGACCCCGACCTGCCGGGCGAGGAGCGTCAGGCGCTCCAGCTCACCCACACCGTCATCGGTCGCACCGGCAAGGCGCTCGAACCGGTGATGCAGCCGGCCGGCTTCGACTGGCGCCTGACCACCGGTTTCCTTGGCGCCTTCGCCGCCAAGGAGGCCTTCGTCACCCAGATGAGCATCGTCTTCGCGGTCGAGGACCCGGAAGAGGGCGACGGCCTGGCCATCCGCCGCCAGCTCAATCAGCGCTACCCGGCGCTGGTGGGCGTGTGCATCCTCATCTTCTCGCTCATGGCCACCCCCTGCGTCGCTACGCTCGCCATCACCCGCCGCGAGTCCGGCAGCTGGCGCTGGGCCCTGGCGCAATGGGGCGGGCTGACCGTGCTCGCTTACATCCTCTGCGTGATCGTCTACCAGACCGGACGTGCCCTCGGCTTCGGCTGAGGCGGAAGGCACCCCATGGAAACCGCCATCGTCGTCATCCTGATCGTGCTCGCCGCGCTGTGGCTCGCCTGGACGGCCTACCGTCGCCACCGCCGCGGCGGCGGCTGCGGCTGCTCCTGCAACGAGTGCCCGATGCGCTCGCCGGCCTGCCCCGCCGACGCGCAGCAGCGTGAGGATGGCACGAAAGATGGCGATGGTTGAGGCTTCCTTCAGAGGGGGCGCTGCCCCCCTCGCGCGCTCACGCGCGTCCCAGCTGCGCTTGCTCCTCGCTTCGCTGCGGGGCTGCGCTTGCACTGCGTCGACCCGGTGGCCCCACCGGGGCCGGCTATCGCTGCGCGATGC
>JBEPXK010000331.1:0-4888 GCA_041641915.1 Planctomycetota bacterium | reverse complement strand
GCCACCTTTCAGCTGAATCTTGCTCTCTCTTCAAGCAGTTAGAGCAAAATTCACAATGAAGGTCGACTCGACCTTCATTGATTTTGCTCTAGATCCAGCCGGCGATGAACCCCAGGCCCATGGCGATCAGGATGCCGCCCGAGACCTTCGGAAGGTGCGGGGCCAGGTGCTCCAGGCGGTGGCGCCAGCGGTCGTAGCCGGCGATCAACGCGAGGGTGAGGGCCACGATCGCCGCGATCACGGTGGCGGCATAGACCAGCATCAGCTCCAGGCACAGCTCGGAGCCCGCGCACAGGCCGATGATCTCGAACTCCTCCTCGTGCGCGAAGCCGAGCACGAAGGCCGCCCCGGCCAGCGCCCACAGGCTCTTGCCGCCGCCGGCCCCGGCGTTCTCGCCGCTGGGATCGTGGGGGTGATGGCCGTGGGCATGGGCGTGCTTGTGCGCGTGCGGTCGCAGTTCCCACACGCCAAGCCCGATCAGCAGGCCGCCGGCCAGGTAGCTCATCCACCCGAGCTGGCCGAGATCGAACCAGGCCTTCATCCCGAAGAACACCAGCACCACCGCGATACTGCTGATCAGGTGGCCGACGCCGAGGATCACGCTCGCCGCCAGGCCGGCCGCCCAGCGATCAGTGCGCGCCAGCGCATAGCTGGCCGCCAGGGGCCAGCCGTGGCCGGGTTCCAGGCCGTGCAGCAGCCCCAGTCCGATCGCCCCGGCGAAAACCGCGTATCCCCCGTCCATGCGCACCTTCGCGACGTTGCCGGGCTCGACGCTAAGACGCTTCGACCGGCGCGGCAACGAACGCCTGCCGCCGCGCCGGTCTGCCCGGCCGAGGATATTGCGCGACGTGACATTTCGCGGCGGGTGGCTGAAGACGGGGCAGGATGTTCGCGGGCGTCCTGACCGGCTCGCACCGGGGCCGCCGATCGCCGGGCGGGGTTGGCATCGTAGGCTGAATCGCCACGTTAAGGGCTATGGGAGGCTTGGTTTTGGCAGGCATGGGCTGCATACGCCGGGCCAGCCGGCCGCTCGCGCTCGTCACGGCGTTCGCCGTGGTGCTGGCGGGCGTGCTGCACGGGCCGGTCGGCCACGCCCATGGCCCCCATGCTGATGTCTTGATCGCTCCGGTCTCCCACGCTCCTGGGTCCCACGCCCCTGTCTCTCACGCCGATGTCCCGGGGGCGCAGCCGCACTCTATCGCCGCCACGGCGGACACCGGCGCGATGCCGGGGGCGCCATCCGACCACGGCCGCCGCCATGCCGGCGGCTGCCACGGCGCCGTTTGCTGGTCGCTGATCGCTCAGCCGGCCGGGTTGATCGATGGCCCGACCTTACCTCCGATAAGCACGATCATCCGGGGCGCGCCGTTGCCGGGCGGCCCGGACCTGCCAGGCGACCCTCCTGTCCCCAAACGCGGGTAAGCCGCGCCGCGAATCGCGCCCGACGGGCCGCAAGTGGGCGCGCGCCTTTCGACGGCGCAAGTTGCCGGACTTCACGTCCCGCCGCCGGCGCCCGGCTCGGCGTGAGCCGACAGGCGCCGAGGGCTTACCCGATTTGGCGAGCAGGAGTAGCGCTATGCTCAAACCGTCCAGTTTACCCCGTGCAACCGGCGCGGCCGTTGCCGCGCTCGTGATCGGGCTCCCCGCCGCGCTGCAGGCGGGCGGGGACCACGGCAGGTCCTTTGGCCATCCCGGCACCCCGCAGGAGGTCGATCGCACCGTCCGGGTGGAGGCGAAGGACCTGCGGTTCAGCCGCGCGGAAATCCCGGTCGAGCCCGGCCAGACCGTGCGGTTCGTCGTCACCAATACCGGCGACACGCAGCACGAGTTCACCATCGGTCCGCCCAGGGTCCAGCGCGCCCATCGCCGCGAAATGCGGAAGATCATGGGCGAGACCCACGGCTCCGAAGGCCATCACGGCCCCGACGGTCATCACGCGGATGACGGCCATCACAGCGACGGCGGTCATCATGGCGGCCAAGACGGCCACCACGGGGCCGGCGGCCATCACGGCGACCAGGCCGGCACCGGGGGGCAGCGACGTGGCGAGATGGACCACGACCATCCCAACAGCGTCATGGTCCAGCCCGGCCGGACCAAGGAGCTGATCTGGCACTTCGCCGAGGTCGACCAGGTACGCTTCGGGTGCAACGTGCCCGGCCATTACCAGGCCGGGATGCACGGCCCGTTCGTCAGGCCGGAGTAGGCGTTCCGCCGGGCTGCCGCCCGCCTCGCGCCGAGGCAGGGGCACCCGCTGGGTGTGCTTGCCGATCGGCCGGGGCCCCCGACGCCGCCGCGACGACGGCGGGGCGCGGCAGCCCGGCGCCCAGGCCTCTGGACCGCCGCGCCCCCGGGATCGCCGTGCCCCGGAGCGGTGCGTCTAGAGCAAGATGCTGAAAGGTGGAGCCACCTTTCAGCTGAATCTTGCTCTCTCTTCAAGCAGTTAGAGCAAAATTCACAATGAAGGTCGACTCGACCTTCATTGATTTTGCTCTAGATCGAGCGCAGGCCGGTGCGTCGTTCCAGCGCCTCGGCGCTCTCGCGGCGTTCGGAGTAGCGGTCGACGAGGTGGTCCGCACGCCCCCGGGTCAGTAGGGTGAACTTGACCAGTTCCTCCATCACGTCGACCACCCGGTCGTAGAGCGGCGAGGCGCACATCCGCCCGTCCTCGCCGAACTCCTGCCAGGCCTTGGGCACGCTGGACTGATTGGGGATCGTGATCATGCGCATCCAGCGGCCCAGCAGGCGCATCGAATTCACCGCGTTGAACGACTGCGAGCCGCCGGAGACCTGCATCAGCGCGAGCGTGCGGCCCTGGGTCGGCCGCACCGAGCCGAGCGCGAGCGGGATCCAGTCGATCTGCGCTTTCATGACCCCGGTCAGGTTGCCGTGGCGCTCCGGCGAGCACCAGACCTGCCCCTCGGACCAGAGCGACAGGTCGCGCAGTTCCTGAACCTTCGGGTGGTCGGCGTCCGTGTCGTCCGGCAGCGGCAGGCCGTCGGCGTGGTAGACGCGCGTCTCCGCGCCCATTGCCTGAAGCAGCCGCTCCGCCTCGAACGTCAGGAAGCGGCTGTAGGAGCGTTCGCGCAGCGAGCCGTAGAGCAACAGGATGCGCGGCGGGTGGCCCGGCGCGTCCGGCCCGCCGTCGGGCTCGGCCGACGGCACCCTGAAGGCGCGCGGGTCGAGGTTGCCGGGCAGGCCGCTCATGCTGCACGCCGCCGCCGGTCGCCGCCGGGCAGCCAGGCGGCGTCGGGGAAGTAGCGCCGGCCGAGCCAGAGCGCGACGTTCACGAGCGCGATCAGCACCGGCACCTCGATCAACGGGCCGATCACGGTGGCGAACGCCACGGCCGAGCCGAGACCGAAGGTCGCCACCGCCACCGCAATCGCCAGCTCGAAATTGTTGCTGGCGGCGGTGAAGGCGATCGAGACGGTGCGCGGGTAGTCCGCCTCGACCAGCCGGCCCATGGCGAAGGAGATCAGGAACATCACCAGGAAGTAGATCGAAAGCGGCAGCGCGATTCGCAGCACGTCGACCGGAAGCTGCAGCACCATCCCGCCCTTGAGCGAGAACATCGCCAGGATCGTGAACAGCAGGGCGATCAGGGTCAGCGGCCCGATCTTCGGCGCGTAGACCCGGTCGAACCAGTCTCGGCCCTTGAGCGCGATCAGGCCGTAGCGCGAGACCACGCCGAGGGCAAAGGGGATGCCGAGGTAGATCGCCACCGCTTCGGCGATCGTCGCGAACGCGACGTCGACCACCCGGCCCTCCAGACCCACGAGCGGCGGCAGCACGGTCAGGAACAGCCAGGCGTAGACGGAGAAGAAGGCGAGCTGGAACAAGCTGTTGAAGGCGACCAGCCCGGCCGCGTACTCGCTGCTGCCGCGCGCCAGCCGGTTCCAGACCAGCACCATGGCGATGCAGCGCGCCAGGCCGATCAGGATCACGCCGGTCATGTAATCCGGCCGGTCCGCCAGGAAGGTCACCGCCAGCGCGAACATCAGCAGCGGCCCGATCAGCCAGTTCTGCACCAGCGAGAGCAGCAGCACCCGCCAGTCGGCGAACACCCGCGGCAGCGCCTCGTAGCGGACGTTGGCGAGCGGCGGGTACATCATCACGATCAGCCCGATCGCGATCGGGACGTTGGTGTTGCCCACGCGCGCGCTCTCCAGCAGCGCCGGCAGCCCCTCGACCGCGCTTCCGAGCGCGATGCCGAACGCCATCGCGGCGAAGATCCAGACGGTCAGGAAGCGGTCGAGCAGGCCCAGGCGTGGACGGTCTTCGGACGCCATGTCGTAAGTATCCGGTCGTAAGTATCCGGTCGTAAGTATCAGGGGTCGGTGGATCGGCGGCTCAGCTCTTGGCGGGCGTCTCGGCCGCGCCCTGGTCCAGACGGTCGATCTCGGTCTGCAACGACAGCCGGTCGAGCGGGGCGACCGGCGGGTTGACGAAGATGCCCAGGCGGTTGGGGATCCGCCGGAAGACGTCGCGAGGAACGCCCGCTTCTCCGCCGCCAGGCCGTCGAACCGCGCCGGCCGCCCCAGACCGGTGAATCCAGCGTCTAATAGTTCGATAAAAGTCAAAATGTCAAGGCTCGGCGGCGGAGGCCCGTGGCCACGGCGCCTTCCCGGGCGTCGCCGGGAGCCACCGGGCCGCTTGGCGGCACGCAGCGTGGCCCCGGCCGCGCAAACGGGCGCAAGGGACCGATATGGCTGGCTGGCAGCGATAACGTCCGGCGGGCCGTTCGCGGGCCCGGCGCCAGGATGCGCTCGACGACCGGCCGCCACCGGCGCCGGACGCGCCCGGACTTGGCGCGCGCCGCGGGTTCAGCTGCGCTTGGTCTTGGCCGCCGCTGCGCGCTTGCGCGCGCGCATGGCGTTGCGCATGG
>JBEPXK010000330.1:0-4892 GCA_041641915.1 Planctomycetota bacterium | reverse complement strand
CTGTTCGCCACCGCGGCCGAGGCCGATCACCGTCACCTGCTCATCCGCCTCTGCGCCGCCGAACCGCTGATCGCGGTGCACTGGCTCGCATCGCAGGACGCCCCCGATCCGCTGGTGGTCCGCGAAGCGGTGCTGCGCTTCATCGCCGGCCGTAGCGCCGCGATCGACAGCGCCGTGCGCCGCCTCATCGCCAGCTCGCAGGACCGCGATCTCGTCCGCGCCGTGGTCCACCGCGCACGCAGCGAGAACTCCCTACCACTGCTGCAGATCCTCATGCGCCGCCTGCAGGCCCAGGCCGATGGCGACCTGCCGCTTGACCCCGAGCCCCTGTTGCAGCATCGCATCACCGCGACCGTGTTCGCCTCGCCCTACCTCAGCCCGACCCCCCTGCGCCCGCTGGCCACCGCGCTCGAACAACGCGTGCATCCGCTCGCCCGCGCACCGCTCGAACGCTTCTTCGCCCGCCACGGGCGCGACCGCCCCGTGGACCGCTGAGCTCCACCGCCGCTTGTCAACCCGGTCATTGCCGCGAGGGTTCTTGCGGAGGCCAATACCATGACCGCTCCCCCTGTACGCGTCGCCCTGATCGGCATCGGCGGCTTCGGTCGCGGACTGGCACGGGCGCTGCTCGATCCGCCGCCGGCAGCGGCGGTGGAGCTGGTCGCAGCGATCGATCCCATGCCGCGGTCCGATGACGTGGTCGCCGCGCTCGCCAAGCGCGGCATCCCGCTGTTCCCCGATCTGGAAGCGGCGCAGTCCGTGCTCGCCGCGGTCGACCTGGCGGTGATCGCCTCGCCGATCCCCTGCCACGCCGAGCAGACCATCTTCCTGCGTGCACGCGGCATCAGCGTGCTGTGCGAGAAACCGGTCGCCGGCAGCCTCGCGCAACTGCGGCAGATGCAGGCGCACAGCGCCGAGGCGCCCGGCTTCACCGCCATCGGCTTCCAATGGTCCTTCGCGACCAGCACCGCCCGGCTCAAGCAGGCCATCGCCGCCGGGCGCTTCGGCGCCCCGCGCTCGCTGCACACCCTGGTGCTGTGGCCGCGCAACCGCGCCTACTACGAACGTAGCCCCTGGGTCGGCCGCCGTGCAGATGACGCCGGGCGTCCGATCAACGACAGCCCGGTGGCCAACGCCACCGCCCACTTCATCCATCACTGCCTGTTCCTGCTCGGCCCCGCGCCGAGCGCCGCCGCCACACCGGACACGGTCGCCGGCGAGCTCTACCGCGCCAACCCGATCGAGACCTACGATGCAGCCGCGCTGACCCTGCACACCCATGACGGCGTCCCGATCCATTTCGCCACCGCGCATACCTGCACCGCCGAGATCGGCCCGCTGATCCGCTATCGTTTCGAGCAGGCCGACATCCATTACCTGCGCGGGGGCGTCGGTTTCGTCGCCCGCTATCACGATGGCCGCAGCGAGGCCTTCGGCGACCCCGAGGCCGAGGTGCATCAGAAGCTCTGGGCCGCCGCCGCGTGCGTGCGCGACGGCAGCCTGCCCGCCTGCCCACTCGCCGCAGCCACGCCGCACATGCGCCTGGTCGACACCCTCGCCGAGCAGCCGGTACACCAGATCGACCCCGCTGCCACGCGCGCCGGCAGCTGGCGGGGGGTCGAGCAGGTCCAGGTCCACGAGCTCGACGCCGCCTGGATTCAGAGCTACGCCAGCGCCTGTCTGCCGCACGAACTCGGGGTGGTCGACTGGACCGCCCCGGGCTTCAACACGCCGATCACCCCGCTGTGATCGACCGGAGCATAGCAAGACCCTCGCGACAGAGGGAGCTGCGCCCCCTCTGATCGGGCCGAGCGAGTGAAGTGCTGTGATGGCTGTGCGATGCGGCTCTGCAGCAGTTGTGTCAGGAGGGATGCCGGCTAGATTGCCGGGCCGGAGGTAGTATGAGTTTCAATTGCGGCATCGTCGGCCTGCCCAACGTCGGCAAGAGCACCATCTTCAATGCGCTGACCCAGAGTGAAGCCGCCGACGCCGCGAACTATCCCTTCTGCACCATCGATCCCAACAACGGTATGGTGATAGTACCCGACGAGCGGCTGTGGGTGCTCAAGGACATCGTCAAGACCAACAAGGTGATTCCGGTCCAGCTCGAACTGGTCGACATCGCCGGCCTGGTCAAGGGCGCGAGCCACGGCGCGGGCAAGGGCAACGCCTTCCTCGCCAACATCAAGGGCGTCGACGCGATCCTCCACGTCATCCGCTGTTTCGAGGACGACGACATCATCCACGTCGACGGCTCGGTCGATCCGCTGCGCGACATCGAGACCATCGACATGGAGCTGATCCTCAAGGACCTCGAAACGGTCCAGGCCAAGCTCACCCGCTGCAGCAAGCAGGCGCAACGCGACCCCGCTGCGCGCGAGGCGGTCCCGGTGCTCGAGAAGGTGCTCGAACGCTTCGACGCCGGCGTCCCGGTCCGGGCGATGGGCCTCGACCCGAACAAGGAAGCGATCCACCTCGCCGAGTGCCAGCTGCTGACGGCCAAACCGATGCTGCTGGTCTGCAACGTCGGCGACGACGACCTGCCCGACGGCAACGCCTGGTCGCAAGCGGTCATCGATCACGCCGCCGCTTCCGGCGCGCGGGCGATCGTGATCTCCGGACGCATCGAGCAGGAGCTGGTTGCGCTCGATCCAGCCGAACGCGAGGAGTTCATGGCCGATCTCGGCCTGCGCGAGCCGGGCCTGCATACCCTGATCCGCGCCGGCTACGACCTGCTCGGGCTGCAGACCTATTTCACCGCCGGCGAGAAGGAGGTCCGTGCCTGGCAGATCGAGCAGGGCTGGAAGGCACCCGCCGCCGCCGGGGTGATCCACACCGATTTCACCAAGGGTTTCATCCGCGCCGAGGTCGCCAGCTACGAGGACTTTGTTCGTTACCATGGCGAACGCGGCTGCCGCGAGGCCGGCCGTCTGCGCGCCGAGGGCAAGGACTACGTCGTTGCCGACGGCGATGTCATCCACTTCCTGTTCAACACCTGATCGTCATGCGCGCGCTCCCGGTCCCGCCGCCGGCGGGCGACCAGGAGTAGCGTGCCAGCCCGAGCCACGGGCCCAGCCGCGCGGAGGATACGCCATGGACCCCCTCAAGATGCTCGCCGGTGCCGGCGGTGGCAACGACGCCGATTTCGCCCAGCAGCTGCAGCAGGCTTTCGGTGAGGGCGGCTTCGACCCCTTCTCGCTCTTCGCTGGCGAGACCCGCTTTCATTCGCTGTTCATCACCCCGCTCAGCGCCGCGCTGCGCGCCGCGATCACCGAGCTGCACGAGCACGACAGCGGCCCGCTGCTCGCGGTGATCGAGCAGTTCACCCGCGACGGTCTCAACACCGCCGAGGCACGGGCGCGGGTCAAGGACATGTTCGCGGCGACCCAGGGCTCCTTCGTGCTGGTGCTCGCAGACGATCAGGGTCTCTCCGCGACCCAACAGCTCTATTTCGGCGGGTTCGACGACGCCTACTGCGAGCACATCGTCGCCATGTTCCGCCAGGATTTCCCCGACCGCGATCGCATCCGCGCCGCGCTGATCTCGCTGCGCCGCGACCACGACCGCGGCACCAGCTGGCCGGAGCTGTTCGCCAGCGCCGACGGGACCGATGACGCGCGAACCTACTGGTCTCGACTCGCCGCGGCGGTCGCACGCGGCCAGGAGGAAGGGATCGTGCCCACCGCCGAGCGTCTCGGCGAACTGCCGCATTGGACCGGCGCCGCCATGAACGAACTCGAGCGCGCGCACGGGCTCGAACTCGATGGCGAGGAACTCGACGCGCTGGCGCGCACCCATGCCATCGGCGGCGAGGTCGCCGCGGCCTGCGAGCGCTCCGGGCAGCTGGTCAGTGCATACGAAATGGAGGACGAGGAGCTCGCCCGCCTGGTCGACCTGCTGACCACCGTCGCGGTGGCCAACGGCGACCCGGCCGCCGCGGTGCGCTTCTTCCGCGAACACGCCGAGGACCTCGACGAGGTTCTCGGCGGCTGCTACGAACTCGCCTTGCCACGCTTCCGCGCCCTCGCCGCGGCCATGGCCCCGCGCGACGAGCTGCTCGCCGGTGCCGAACAACTGCGCAACGCCGACCGCAAGGCCTTCCGCCACGCGCTCAACCGCGAGCCCCTGTGGCGCGTGACCATCGCCGATCCGGGCGAACTGCTCGACACCCACGACGCCGCCGAACTCATCGACCGCTCCGCGACCTTCGTCGCCAAACGGCTCGAGAACGGCACCATCCCCTGCTACCGCAGCGACGACGACGAGCTGCGCATCCCCCGCCAGGCGCTCGAGAACTGGCAGGCGGTGATGGAACGCTACGAGCTGCTCGACTGAGCCCCGGCCGCCTACCGCCACGACCGCCGCTTGACCACATCGGCTATCCCAACAGTATCCGCCATGGTCGCGTCGCAGCCCCGTACGTCCACAGACCCGGCGCACGATCCCCCGGATCACATGACCCCAGCGCAACGCGACCGGATCGTCGCCCAGCTGCAGCGTAAGGCCACGTTCTTCATCGTCCTGACCTGCCTGCTGGCCCTGATCCTGCTCGCGCTCGCGGTCTACTTCGTGTTCGTGCGCGCCCTCGCCGACGATTCCCCGGGCCTCCTGCCCGCGGCCGCCTTCGCTCTCACCGCCATCCTGTTCCTGCTCAGCCTGCGGCTGGCCCGGATCGAGACTCGCGCCTTCCTGCTCAAGAACCGGGTCACCTTCGGCCGCGAGGCCGAGCGCTAAGGCGCGAAGCCGAGTGCTGAGGCGCGATCGCACCGCGAAGCGGCGGACCGGCGGGGATGCTGCCACTCAGGACGGGGCCCTCACAGCTCCAAACCTCGAAACCGCCAGCGAGTGGAGCCCAGCCAGGCTTGGCTGGGCGACCGGCCGACCGAGGGGTG
>JBEPXK010000329.1:0-4893 GCA_041641915.1 Planctomycetota bacterium | reverse complement strand
CCGCCTTTCCGGCAGGGTCGAAACCGTCACCAACCAGTTGCAATCTTGACTCAGGTAGACCGGCGTGCACTAGCGCGAAGGCTTCCAACAGTCTCTCGACGTTTTTCCAGGACCCGAACCCATTATTGACACTGATGTAACGGGGACTCTGTGGGTTCGGAACGTCCCGCTCGGTCAGGCACCACAAGTTGTCGGGAATGGAGTTGGGAAGTACGCTTGTCGCGCCTGCGCGGCCTCCGGCGACCTTATTCCGGGTATAGGGCGAATTGAACACAACGCGTCGAGCTCGCTTCATAACGCGACCGTGCATCCACCAGCGAACCAGCCGATAGGGATGAGGGTGCATTCGAAATATGACCCGCGGGACATCGTGAACGGTTACCATGGTTGGAATACCGCTTTCTATCGCGCCCATTGCGTACTCGTAGCTCCAGTGAGCACTTACTGCGTCTGGCTTAAATCGAGACAGTGCATCTCGCACCGCTGCCCGCTCGTTCTTGAACACGTCACGCGCGCGCCTGGATGGACGATACCGTCCTACAACAACCGAAATACGATCTCCTTGAAATATCTCGAGCTCGTTACTGTTGTGCGTGGGGTCTAGTGTTGCCAGGGTTACATGGTGGCCGGCGTCCAGCCAGGCCCGCACAAGATGATTTACGGGAAAACCACCCATGCCGACGGGCAATAAATCATCGGAAACGCGCAAATCTGACGCGAACAAGCGTGGGGAGGCGGGACCCGATACGCCTATGTGCATGGACCCAGTGTTCACCCGACTGCCGGAAGGCGCACCAAGATCGCAACAAGCAGGGAGTCTATCGATACTCGACCCATCCTCACCCGGCGCACTTCGTCTTCCCAGGTCCCGACCGCAATTGTGCCCAGGATAATCCGTAGGTACGTATCTCATGGGCAAACAAAGCGAACAGAGCCAAGATGCCAGCCACCATAGCGGCGGCCACCACCACCCATGCGGGGTATTCGAACGCGCGCATCAAGGTCACGGACCCACCTATCAGCATTGCCGCTACAATGAGGCTAGCGGCGGCGATTGCCAGCTGGCGGAGCAGGCTTCTGAGATCGTATGTGTCCGCCGCGAGGGCAAGCATAAAATACATTGCGACTCTGACCATGTACGCGCCCATCACCACCATAGCGACATCAAACAGCTGCAATTCGCCAACAGTCGCTACCATGAGCAGTGCTACCACCAAAACCACTACGTATACCGTCTGTGCAATCAGCTTGCCCCGCAGCGCACCGATAGACTCCAGTGCAATACCGGGAAAGGTTGCAAGGAGGTTGAGAGGCATTGCCAGCGCCAGAATCCCGAACAACGGTACCGCTGCAAGCCATTTCTCCCCCAGCACTACCGTCACAAGCTCCGGCGCGACCAAGGCCATACCAATACCGGTTGGAAGCAGGATTCTGATAGCGATAGTGGTAACCTTGTGGAGTGCCTCGCGGAATTCCACGCGGTCATTCTGGCCGCTGGCAAGGACCGGGAACAGCACCTTGCCAATGCCGTTCTGGATCTGGTACGTGGGTAGTGACGCGAGCATGAAGGCGCGGTTGTAGAGCCCGAGCTGAGCAGCGGTGCCGAATCGACCGATAACGATGGTATCCAGCGTACTCCCCAGGAACTCGAGCAGGCTGATGCCGGAGACTTTGGTTCCGAATCCCAGCAGCCGGCGGTGGGCGTCGAACTGGAATGTCGGCCACAGTGAATGCCGCGTCAGTAGAAATGCCAGGCCACTGGCCACGACACGTTGGCCGATGGCGCCGACGACCAGGCTCCATACGCCGAAACCGGCGAATGCGAGAGTTATTGCTGGCAACCCGAAGCCCAAGGCATAGGCCACGACTTCGACGAAACCACTTCCCTTGAAGCGTAGCCGGCGGCGGAGGAGAGCCTGCGCGGTCGCGCCCAGGCCGGTAGCGACGAAGGTGAGCGCCAGCCAGCGGAGCACCGGGACGACTTCGTCGGTGCGGAAGAAACCGGCGGCAAATGGCGCGGCGGCGACAACAATCCCCGCTACAGCCAGTCCGAGCAGCGTCGAGGAGGTGAACGCGGCGCGGATGTCGTCGTCGTTGATCTCGGGCCGCTGGATGAGCGCCCTGCCCACCCCCATTTGGGCAAAATAGCTGCCAAAGCTGATCAGCACATTCGCCATGGCGACCAGGCCAAATACCGCCGGATCCAGGAGCCGGGCGGTGACGGCGGTAACGCCGAGCTGGATCACCGCGCCGAAGGCGATGGCGGCGTAAGTCCACGTGACGCCCCGGCCGATCTTGGCAAGCATCATTCAGCTCACCGATTCCGTGCGGCACGGCTTCAATGTGTGGTCGGCTCCGGACCTCGTTGCATGGGCGCATCATGCCATGGAATTGCGTCAGGTTCAGGTCGTGATGCCCTACAGCGACTCAGTAGGCCTTCTTGCCGAAAAATCCGACGAAAATGGTCTTGATAATCAACTTGATGTCCAGCCAGACGGACCAGTTCTGGATGTACCACAGATCGTATTCGATGCGTTTCTCCATCTTGTCGATGGTATCCGTCTCGCCGCGAAAGCCATTGACCTGGGCCCAGCCGGTGATGCCGGGCTTGATGGTGTGGCGGGCCATGTAGCGGCCGATGCGGTCTCGGTACTGCTGGTTGAGTGCCACAGGGTGGGGACGCGGGCCGACCAGGGACATGGAGCCCTGGAGCACGTTGATGAGCTGCGGCAACTCGTCCAGGGACGTGCGGCGCAGGAATCGGCCGAGGCGGGTCACGCGGGGATCGTTACGGGTGGCCTGGCAGAACTCCGAGCCATCTTCGCAGACTGTCATGGTGCGGAATTTCCATACCTGGATCTGGCGGCCGTCCAGGCCGTGTCGGGTCTGCCTGAATACGACCAGGCCGCGGGAGTCCAGCTTGATCAGCAACGCGATCAGTAGCATCAACGGACTGGCGAACAGCAGGAACAGTGCCGCTAGCACCCGGTCCTCTATGGCCTTGAGCAGGAGGTCCCGGCCGGTGATGGGCGATGCGCTGAGGTTCAGGACGGGCACGCCGGCGACTTCGTCCATGGAGTAGTTGAGCAGCTCATAGCCGAAGATGTCCGGCACGAAATGCACGCTGACGCTCGAGCTATTCAGTGCCGAGACGGCTTTCCGTATACAGGCCTCCGCGCTCAATGGCAGCGCTATCCAGGCCTGGTCCGCGTAGAGCTGTTCACGCTGACCGCTGTCGTCGTTTTCGCTTTCGAAGACGCTGGTGCGGTCCACCAATCGGCCGGCATCGTCGAGCGTGCCCAGCACGGTCAGGCCGTCGACGCGGGAGCCCTGCAATTCAGGATCGTCATCGAGAAAGCCGATAACATGCAGGCCGGCCCAGGCTTGTTCCTTGAGGGTCTGGGCGACTTTTCTGCCGAGCTCTCCGGCCCCAAGGATGACGACCCGGCGAATGTTGTGGCCCTGTGCCCGCAAACACCGCAGAGTAGTGCGCAGGAGAACTCGCCCGCCGATCAGCGCCAGGAGCGCGATGAGAACCCAAGACCCGAACCAGATCCGGGAATACAGAGTGCCCGTTTTGGTGAGAAAGGCCAGCACCACGCAGCCTGCCATCAGCAGCGTCCAGGCCGCGGCAGTCTGGCGAATCTCCTGCCAAAGGGCGACGCCGCGCCAGGGCTGGTACAGGCCGAAGGCAGGGAATACGAGCAGGGCCATGGGCGCGGCGACAGCGATGGCGAACTGATACTGCGAGTCGAGGTGAAGATCACCGAACCGCAACCAGTACGCCGCCAAGCCGCCCAGGATGATCACCGCCAGGTCGGTCAGGCGGAACATCATGGCGAACAGGTCGGCGTGTTTCTGGAGGAGTCCTCTACTCATTGGTGAGTCGGTCCTGACTGATCATTTTTGTGGCTTCTTGACTGGGCGTTCCGTTATCGGTATGCACGGTGTCCAGCGTAATTGAATCGTTTCGGAGTCCCGCACTCGAAGACGCACTGGTTCCATAGGAACCGTGACTTGTGATTGGTCTATTCCTGGCTTGCTATTGGTGATTCGTGCCGGATGTTGCCGAAAGTGGCAACACAGGCAGCCAGTCGGCGAGACAGGCCTCGATCTGTTGAAGCGTCTGCCTGAATTCGTCCTCGGTGCCGCCGATGGGGTCGGGAATATCCTGGTCGCGACGGCGGCCCAGGCGGTGCGTTTTGTCTTTGAGCGCCGGTATGCGTTCGATGATCCAGTCGCGGTGCGCTGTTTCCATGGTAAGGATCAGGTCGGCCTTCATCAGGAGATCGGGCGTCACGGTTCGAGCCTTGTGCGCGGTCAGGTCGGCGCCGTGCTCGGCGGCGACGGTCCGGGCCAGGGGGTGGGCGGGTTGGCCGTCGAGGCCGGCAAGGCCGGCGGAGCGGACCTGTACCCTGGGGTTTGGGGGTTTGGGTTGGTGTCTGTAGTGGGCCTGGAGCAAGGCCTGGGCCATTGGGCTGCGGCAGATGTTGCCCGTACAGATGAACAGGATGTGGAAAGCGTTGGAAGTTGGGGGCTGGCAGCTTGTCATGACCTTTCGCTGAAGTGGCGCGGATCAGGCCGTAGAGCATTTTTGTGACGATGCCCGGATTTACCCACGCTACCGCCATGGTGTTTGTACGATTACGCACACACCTTGGCTTGACTTCCTTGATCCTCCTTGATTTGGATTGAACGAGCTCCTTTCATCCGAGGCCCGAACCCTCAGCGCCCAGCCTTGGTTTTACCTGCGTTACCGCCGTGGCGTTTGTTCGGTGCCACACATACCTTGGTTTGGCTTCCTTCTTTTTTCTGTCCCTGGGGCAGGTTGGCTCTCCGCTTTGCGGCGAGCGGTGTTTTTCCCTTATCCTGGCCTTCTCCCCCGGAGGGGGA
>JBEPXK010000328.1:0-4898 GCA_041641915.1 Planctomycetota bacterium | reverse complement strand
TACGAACAGGGTCAGCTCGCCGCCTGTGACCGTGGCGCGGCTGCGCCACTGCGAGGGCGGCAGGTCGCGTAGGCTGAGCCAATGGCGGGTGTAGTGGCTCAGATCTGGATGATCGATTTGCCAGCGCGCGGCCCAGTCGCGCCAATGGTTCGCGTCGTGGCTATCGGTCCAGGGGACGAAGTCGGCCGGTGGATCGGCCAGGAAACGACCGAAATGCGTGATTGGCGCGTTCTGGACGTCGAGCCGCCCCAGCTGAAGCGATTCGAGCGGCCGCAGATCGGTGACCCGGCTCCCGGCGAGCAGGAGGGTGGTGAGCGGCAGTTCTGCCAGCGGCGCCACATCGCTGACCTGGGTGTTGGAGACGTCGAGCCGCTCCAGTCTGGTGCCGGCCAGGGGGGCGAGGTCTCGCACCGGGGTGGCAGTGGCCCACAGCTCGGTGAGGGCCGGATTGGCGAGTGCAGCCGTATTGCTGAAGTTGCTGGCCCCGCAGGCGAGGGTCTCCAGGGAGAGGCCCTCCAGGGCATCCTGATTGATCAGCTGTGCGCGTTCGACCAGCAGGAACGTGAGCGCGGGGCACTGACGCAGCGGGGCGAGGTCGACCTCGCCGTTGTTGCTGACATCGAGTCTGGTCAGCTGCGGCCAGGCGAGCAGGCGATCGATGGGGCAATCGGCCAGGAGCAGTTCGCGTAGCGGCAGATGCCGCAGTGGTTCGAGATCGCGTACCGCGTTGCCGGTGAGGCTCAGCGCCCGGAGGTGCTTGGCCTCGCGTAACGATTCGACCGAGTCGAACTGGCAGTGCGAGGCTTCGAGCCGGGTCAGGCGCGAGGTATCGAGGCCGGCGAGCGACTGCAGCGGGTTGCCGCTGCAGTGGAGCTTCTCCGGCGCCAGCCCGGCGAGGCCTTCGAGGTCGCGGAGGCGGTTGCCGGAGACGTTGATGCCGCGGATGTCGTGATTGGCGATCGGCGGGAGCCGTTCGAGTCCGAGCTGACTGCAGTCCAGGTCTTTCAGTTCCGGTCGGCGGGTCATCAGTTCGGCCAGGCGGTAGCCGATCGCCGGGGGCGGGATCACCCGTTGCTGGCGGATGCGGTCGGCGAGTTCCTGGTCGATCCCGGCGGCCGGATTGAGCGCCAACAGGCGTTCGGCTGCGGAGAGCGCGGCCGACCAGCGTTGGTCGGCGCAGTGGTAGCGCGCCTCGACCCAGCGGATCGGTTGCTCCATGCGCGAGTCGGGATAGCGGCGCTCGAAATCGTTGAGCAGGTCTCGGACCCGGGCGGGGTCGGGTTGGTCCTGTTCCATCGCCACCTGGCAGGCGCGGGCCAGAGCCTGTTCGCCGGTGCTGTTGCCGCGATGTGCCCGGGCCAGCGCCAGGTACTCGTTGAGGGCCCGGTCGTGGAGTCCGGCGCGGTAGAGCGCATCCGCCACGTGGATCGGGTTGGCATAGCGGGGTAGGGCGAGGCGGTCGACGGTGATCGCGTAGAAGCGGGTGCTGGGACGGTAGGCCCGGATGTACAGGCTGCCGCCGGCGCTGCGGGGGCGGATGGTCGGTTGGCTGAGCAGGGGGACGCCGTCGAGCGCCAGCGTGCGTTGTTCCGCGCCGACGGTGAAGGTGACCTGGTGTCGGGTGCCGATCTGGAGCCCCTTGAGCCCGCGGTGGCTGGCCGCTTCGTCCCAATCCTCGGCCTGAGGGGTGAAGCCCATGCGGCAGATGGCCGGTGGTTCGTCTTTGGTTTCCAGCCGGGCGCAGCTGCCGGCCGGCGTCCACCAGGGGATGTCCAGCCGTTCCTCGCTGGCGTTGAGCACCAGTTCGAGCACATCGGTTTCTGCCAGCTCCACCTCCACCGTCACGCGGACCCCGCCGGCGAGGCCCGGTTCGCGCAGCCCGATCCACTTGCCACCCCCGAGCTGGACCGGACCGGAGGCCGGCACGCGCTGGTGGTCATCGAGCTTGCTTTCGTAGATGACCCAGTTGCCGCTGTGCTCGATCGGCTTCCAGCTGGCCACTCTGCGCCATTCGGCGTGGCGCTTGCGCCATTCGGTATACGCCCAGCCGGCCCACGCGGCGCCGGTGATCGTTACCGCCAGCACGATCCACACCAGCAGGCGGTGACGGCGACGGAAACGGCGCCAGGACCGCACCAGGCCAGGCGAACGCGCAGCCACCCGGCTGCTGCCGCGATAGCGGGCGAGATCCTCGGCCAGCGCGAGGGCCGAGGCGTAGCGCCTGCGGGGGGTCTTGTCGAGGCAGCGGCAGGTGATGGCGTCGAGCGCCGGGGGGATCTCGGGGCGGATCGAGCGCAGCGGTGGCGGATCCTGTTCCACGATCGCCCGGAAGGAGTCGTAGACCGTATCGCCGCCGAAGGGCTGCTGGCCGGTGAGGGTTTCGTAGAGCACGGCGCCGATGGCCCAGATATCGGTGTGAGGGCCGATGGCGTCGCGCTGATTCATGGCCTGTTCCGGCGCCATGTACTGTGGCGTACCGATCGCACCGCTGTCTTGGGTCAGGTTGTGCGGATTGGCCATGTCGCGCACCAGGCCGAAATCGACCAGGTGCGGCTGGCTGTCGTGGTCGACCAGGATGTTGCTCGGTTTGATGTCGCGATGGACGATCGCCTGCTGATGCGCGTACTCCAGCGCGCGACAGACCTCTTCGATCACCCCGGCCAGGGTCTTGAAGTCTGGCCGCTGTTCGCTCACCCATTGGTCGAGGGGCACGCCATCGACCACGTCCATGCAGTAATAGACGGTTTCGCCATCGCGGCCGCTGTCGACCAACGGCACGATGCCGGGGTGATGTAATCGGCCCACGGCGCGCGCTTCGTGCATGAAGCGCTGGCGACCGGAGTCCGATTTGCGGGCCGGTTCTTCGGCGTGGGTCTTGAGCGCCACCCGGCGGCCATCGCGTTCGTCTTCGGCCAGGAACACGGTGCCCATGCCGCCGCGGCCGAGCACGCCGACCACGCGGTAGGGACCGATGCGTCGGCCCAGCGCGGCGGCCAGCTCCTGCTCCGACTCCGGCTCCGGGTTGGGGGCCGTTCGGTCTTCATCGGAACCATGCGTTTCCGGCTGTGCAGACATGCAGCTTCAGTTTACGCGGGCGCGGAGCCGAGCCAAGTTGTCAAGCGACGGCGTAGGGGGGCTGTCGAGGTATGGGACCGGGCCTGCGGATGCCGCTCATCGACCGGTCAGGCTGCTGCGTGCCTGCTCGCGTTGTCGCGCTCGCCTTGGCTTATCGCTCGTCGGACCGGTCGGTGCCGGTTCCGGTCGACGGCGTCTGGTCCCAGCCGACCACGCCTGCCGGGCGAGGCGCGGCGGACAGCCTCGGCGCCGCCGCACCCGGCAGGCGCGCCATCAGCCCGAACCATCGGTCAGCACCGATCGCTCTGGGCTCGTTGCGGTTCGCGCCATCACTTCCCGGGGCGGATCGGATCGACGTATTGCGGCCGCATGCGCTCGTCGAAGGCCTCCACCGCCTGACTCAGCTCGGCGACCAGGCCGGGGTGGCGGCTGGCGAGGCTGTAGCTCTCTTCGGGATCGATCTCGAGATCGTAGAGTTGGGGGAACTCGCTCTTGCGACCGTAGATGCCGCGTTCGGCCTCGAGTTGCAACTTCCACTTACCGTGGATCACGGCCTTGATCTCGTTGTGGTCGTAGAGGAACAGGTGCTCGTGCGGGCTGGTGCCGGCGCCGCGGAACAGCGGGCCGATGTCGCGGCCGTCGATCTCGGCCGGCGCCTCGCCGCCGGCCCAGCGAAGGAAGGTCGGCAGCATGTCCATCAGGTGCGCCGGTTCGCTGGTGCGCGCGCCGGCGGGGATGCCGTTGGGCCAACGGGCGATGAACGGCACCTTGACCCCGCCTTCGTAGACGCCGAATTTGCGCCCGCGGCTGCCGCCGGTGTTGCCCTCGAACCAGGGGCCGTTGTCGGAGGTGACGATGATCGCGGTGTCTTCATCCAGACCGAGCGCCGCGAGCCGCTCCATGATCACCCCGAGGTAGTGATCGATGCATTCGATCGTGTCGCCGTAGAGCCCGCAGGCGCTGCGGCCGAGGAAGTCCGGCTCCGCCGCCAGTGGCACGTGGGGCATGGTGTGGGCGAGGTAGAGGAAGAAGGGCTGGTCGCGATGGGCTTCGATGAAGTCGAGCGATTCCTCGGTGTAGCGCCGGGTGAGCGCGGCCTGATCGACCGGTTCGTCGGTGCGTTCCTCGTCGCTGTAGAGCGCGAGGTCGCGCATGTCGTTGGAGTAGAGCAGACCGTAGTAGCGGTCGAAGCCGTGGCGCGTGGGCAGGTGCTCCTCGCGGCAGCCGACGTGCCACTTGCCGGCGGCCATGGTCGCGTAGCCGTGGTCGCGCAGGCGCGCGGCGACGGTCGGCATGTCGGAGCCGATGCCGACGGTGTCGTCGGGGAACAGCACCCGCGGGATGCCCATGCGCTGGGCGTAACAGCCGGTGAGCACCTGGATCCGTGCCGGCGAGCAGGTCGGGGCGGTGTACATGCGGTCGAAGCGTACGCCCTGGTCCATGATCCGGCGCATGTTGGGCGTGCGCATCTTGGTCCGGCCGTAGCCTTCCACGTCACCGAAGCCCATGTCGTCCATCATGACGTAGATGATGTTGGGGCTGCGTGGGGGTTGTGCGGGCATGGTCGCTCCTGTGCTGTGCGTTCGCGCCACCATCGGCGTTGCCATCGGGCGGTCAAATTGCAGATTGCCCGATCGGCCCCGGCGTGTGCCGGCGGGGGCGATGGGGTCGGCGATGGCAGATAGGGATCCGGAGGCGATCGAGCGCCTGGCCGCCACGGCCAGCGTGGCCACGGCGCAGCGCGTCGCCCGCGATCTGGCCGCGGCGCGCAAACGGCTGCGGGCCGGCAAGCCGGCCGATCGTCTGCTCGCGCGCGCCTGCTC
>JBEPXK010000327.1:0-4905 GCA_041641915.1 Planctomycetota bacterium | reverse complement strand
CGCTCGGCCAGATCCAGGTCGTGAGTGGCGAGCACCATCGCGGTGCCGTTGTCGCGCACGAGCGCGAACAGCAGCTCGGTGATCGCGACGCCGGTGGCACGGTCGAGATTGCCGGTCGGCTCGTCGGCCAGCAGCACCGCCGGATCCGGCGCCATCGCCCGCGCCACCGCAACCCGCTGCTGCTCACCGCCGGAGAGGCGGGACGGGCGATGGTCGAGCCGTTCGCCCAGGCCGAGGCGTTCGAGCCAGGTCCGCGCCCGCTCGCGGGCATCGCGATGGCCGGCGAGTTACAGCGGCACCTGCACGTTCTCCAATGCGGTCAGCGCCCCGAGCAGGCGGTA
Source organism: Planctomycetota bacterium (assembly GCA_041641915.1). Classification (GTDB taxonomy): domain Bacteria; phylum Planctomycetota; class UBA11346; order UBA11346; family UBA11346; genus SLQH01. The sequence goes on along the minus strand of JBEPXK010000327.1, from coordinate 4,564 downwards.
GGACTGGAACACGAAACCCATCCGTCGGCCGCGGAAGGCGGCGAGTGCGTCGCCATCGAGCCCGGCCAGATCCTGACCCTCAACGACCACCCGGCCGCTGCTCGGCGCGTCGAGACCGGCCAACAACCCGAGGAGGGTCGACTTGCCGCTGCCGCTCGGGCCGGTCACCGCCAGACAGCGGCCGGCGGCGAGAGTGAAGCCGACCCCGTCGAGCGCGACCACCTCGCGTTCGCCCAGACGATAGCGCTTGCCCAATGATGTGACCGCCAACGCGCTCATCACCCCTCCTGCCCGGATGCGGCAGCGGCCGGATCGGCCACTGCGTCTTCAGCTGTGTCGCCGTTCGACGCCGGCACTGCGTCGCCTGCATCCGCGTCGGCCGGCTCCTCCTTCTCCCGCTCCTCTTCCTCCTCCACCTCCGCCTCCGGCGCGGGCGGCGGGTCGAGCAGCGGCTCGAGGAAGGCGCCGATCTTGTCGGCCAGGACCCGCTGCCCCGCGCGGGTGGGGTGGATGCGATCGCCCTGGTTGAGCGCAGGATCGCCGGCCACCCCCGCGAGCAGGAAGGGATAGAACGGGACCGCGTGGCGCTCGGCGAGTGCGGCGTAGACCGCGGCGAAATCGCGCTGATAGGTCTGGCCCATGTTCGGCGGCGCGCGCATGCCCATGAGCACCACCTTGGCGCCGGCCGCCTGCGCCGCCTCGATGATCCGGGTCAGATTGGCGGCCAGCCGCCGCGGCGGCAGGCCGCGCAGCGCATCGTTGCCGCCGAGCGCTACCACCACCCAGTCGGGCTCGCTGCGCAGGAGGAAATCGATACGCGCCGCACCGCCCTTGCTGGTGTCGCCGCTGACCCCGGCGTTGATCACCCGCCGCTGCTCGCCCGCCACGCGCCAACGCCGCTCGAGCAGTGCCGGGTAGGCCGCCGCCTCGCCGACGCCGCGCCCGGCGGTGATGCTGTCGCCGAGGAACAGCACCGTCGTCTGCTCGGCGCTGCGCGCCGGCAGCACGGCGAGCCCGAGCAGCAGCATCGTCTGGATCCATCGCATCGGGCCCATCGCCGTCCTCCGCCGCTGACCACCGACCCTACGCCGGCGCACCCGAGCGGACAACAGTCCGGCTGTCCAGCTACGACGCGCCGAGGCCCGTCGGCAACCTCAGCGATCGTCACCCGCCGGGGGCTCGTCGGCCACGGCGTCCTGCTCCGGGTCCGGCGGGGCCTCGGCCGCGCCGTCAGACCCGGCCTCGCTCGCCCCGACTTCGGCCGCTGGCGCCGGTGCCGCATCGGCCGCATCGGCCGCAGAAGGCGCGGCATCGGCCTCCGGCGTCGGCTCGGCTGACGATCCGGCATCGGCCTCCGGGCGGCGCTCCGGCTCCGGCGCGGCGAGGCCGTCGGCGACCACCTCGGCCTCGTCGCCGAACTTGACGCTCGGCTCCCCGCCCTGCGTCTGCTGGGCCGGGGCGCGGTCGGCGTGCAGGATCTGCTCCACCGTCTGACGGAAACGCTGGTTGATGTCCATCGCATCGCGCGGCACCGGGCCGGCGTCGCGCCATTCGTCCTGGAGCTTGCGCACCTCGTCGCGGAACCACTCCGGGTGCTCCTCCTCGAGCAGCTCCTCCAGGCGTACGAGCAACGCCTGCTTGCGTTCGAGGTTGCCCTGACGCTCGGCATCGCGCGCGGCGAACCAATCCTCGAGTGCGGCGTGGACCCGGTCGCAGACCTCCTTGTAGCGCTGCTTGCTCGCGTCCATGTCCTTGCGCGGCACGAAGCCGGCGCTGCGGTACTGCCCCTGCAACGAACGGAAGTCCTCGAAGAAGTCGCGCTCGGTCTTGTTGCCGAACCGCTGCCCGCCCTTGTAGGCCTCAAGGTCATCGGCCAGGGCAGCGATCGCGTCGCAGATCTCCTGCTTGTGCGCGAGGTTGCCCTCGCGCTCCTTCTGCTCCACCGCCCGCTGCTGCCGCCGTGCGGCGTAGAAGCGGTCGAGCAGTGCCTTGTAGCGGCCCCAGGTCTGCTTGTCCTGTTCCCGTGGGACGGGGCCGACCTCTTTCCACCGCGCCTGGATATCCTTGACCTTGTCGATGCGCGAAGCATCGAGCCCGGCGTCGAGCCCGGCGCCGACGGCGTGGGCCGGCGCCTGCTCCAACTGCAGTTCCAGCTCTTCGATCAGCGCCTGCTTGCGCGCCAGGTTCTCCTCGCGCTGGCGGTCGCGCTCGGCGAACCAGGGCTGGAGCCGTTCGTAGATGGCGTCGCAGTGGCCCTTGAACGCCTCCCAGAGCTCGTCCTTCTTGTCGCGCGGCAACTGACCCAGGCGCTTCCACCGCGCCTGCAGGTCCTTGACCGCCTTGATCAGCTCGTTGCCGTCCTCCGGCGACTCCTCGTTCAGCGCCGCGGCCGCGGCGATCAGCTCCTCGGCCTTGGGCACCCGGGCGAAGCGCTCCCAGTCCTTGGCCTCGAAGTGGCGCCGCACCGGCTCGAAGGCGGTGTCACAGTTGGCGCGGAACTCCTCGCGCAGCGGGCGGGCCCGATCGGCCGGCACCGGGCCGATCTCGCGCCACCGTCGCTGCAGCTCCTTGATCTGCTTGCGGTGCGCTTCGACCGCCTCGCCCTCCGGCTGTGCTGCGGCCAGCTCGGCGGATTCGCGCACCAATCCGGCCATCGTCTCCAGCCGCTGCTCGCGCTCGCGTCCGCGTTGTTCGCGCGCCTCGCGCCGCCGGTCCTTGAACACGCCATAGGCGCTGCGGAAGCGGGTGCGCCGCTCGTCGTCAGCCCCGAGATCGATCGCCGCCTCGCGCCAGCGCTTGTCGAGCGTCTTGAAGGCCTGGTCGGCGTCGCGCCAGTCCTCGCGCTGACTCAGCGCCTCGGCCTCGGCGATCAGCGCCTCGATCGCCGCGAGCGCCTCCGGCCCCAGCTCCGGCCGCATGTCCTGCACCGGCTGCTCCGCCGCGGCCTCGGGCGCAATCGCCTGGCCGATCACCCGCGCAACCAGCACGGCGTAGGCCTGCTCCAGCTCGCTGACCGCCTCCGGGCCCGGCTCGCCTGCCGCGGCCCAGGCCTCGGCCAGCTCAGCGGCCAGGGCCTCGCGCTCCTGCGGCGTCGCGGCCTCGGCCTCCACCGCCCGTTGTTCCCATGCGGCGAGCAGCTCGCGTCGACGCGCGGCGGCTGCGGCCATCGCTTCGGCCGCAGCCGTGGCTTCGGCCCGACGCTGCTTGAGCTGCTCGCGGAAGCGCCCGAGCGACTCGTGCACCGCGGCCAGTTCCTCGTCGGCCGGCGCCTCGGCAAAGCGCTGCTCGAGCGCCTTGGCGTCGCGTTCGATCGTGGTGAGTTTGTCGTGCGCCGCGGCCACGTCGCTGGCCACCGCCAGCACCCGAGCCTGCTCGACCAGTTCGGCGAGCTCCGCGTTGCGCTGCTTGCGCTGCTGCTCGCGCGAGGGCTTCTCGCTCTGCGCCGCGAGCTCGGCCATCCGCGCCTCGGCCGCGCTGCGCACCGCGGCGGCCTTGGCCTTCTTGCTCACATCCTTGAGCACCTGGCGCTTGGCGATCCGCGGCACCGCGCGCTCGCCGTAGGCGCCGCTCTCCTCCTGGATCGCCAGGGTCGCCAGCAACTGCTCGCTCGGCGCATCCAGGCCCAGGATCCGGGCGAAGGCGGCCTCGCGCACGGCCCGGTCCTCGGCCTGCAGTGCGACGGTGACCAGCGCACTCTGCTCGGTGATCTGCTCGAGCAGCTCGCCGGCACGGGCCATCGGCCGGCGCTTGACCTCTTCGACCGCCACGTTGGCCAGCTTCTCACGCGCCATCTGCGCGATCGGAGCGTCGGGATGACGCACGAGTTCGCGCAGCAGATCGGTCTCGACCACCTTGGCCGCTGCGGCGCGGCGGACCCCGGGGTCGCTGTCGCCCAACGCGGCATCCATCAGCTTGCCCTGCTCGGCCACCGGCAGCTCGCGTACCGCCGCCTCGCGCTTGCGCGGATCCGCATCCTTCAGCGCGGAGCGTCCCAGTCCCAGAAATCCCATGCCAGCCTCCTTGCACGTCGCCTCGGCCCGGCGCATCGCACCGCCGATTTCACGGCACCGATCGCCAGACGCGCGGGCCCAGATTCATCAACCGCGGGGGATATCAAGGCCTACGACCGCGACGCTCGCAGGGGCGTCCCCCCTGCCCCGGCTCAACCACCAAGCGCGCGCAGGAATTCGAAGGTGAAGCCGCGGGCCATACGCAGCACCAGCCCGAGGAAGGTGACCACCGCCGGCATGCCGACGTAGAGCAGGAACACCGTGACCAGGATCTTGTTGATGAAGGTGATCATCAGCAGATTGATCTGCGGGATCGCCCGCGCGATGATCCCGTCGGCCACCGTGATCGCCATCACCGCGATCATAAAAGGAAAGGCGAGCGAGACCGCGATCACGAACACCTGGTTCGCCCCCAACGCCACCGCCGGGCCGATCGGCTCGGTCCGCGGCATCGCACCGCCGGCGACCAAGGCGTAGGAGTGCTGCAGCGCGAGGAACACCTGGTGGTGGCCGTCGATGGCGAGAAACAGCAGCACCGTCGCCAGATGGAGCAG
>JBEPXK010000326.1:0-4914 GCA_041641915.1 Planctomycetota bacterium | reverse complement strand
GCCGACGGCGGTGCCGAGGAAGTGACTGCGTCCGCGCATGACGTCGAGCCAGGCGTCGACATCGATCTGGAGGCGGCGGAGGATCGGTGCGAGGTGGGGTGGGATGCTGCCGCGCTTGCCACTGGCGAAGATCTGGCCGGTCTGGTCGACGAGCTCGAGATAGTCGTCGAGTCGGAGTTGGTTGTCGCAGGCGGAAAATGCTGACGCGAGCCAGATGCCGTGCTCCGGGCGCTGCTGGACGCGGTGCAGCGCCTCGGCCAACGTCGTCGGGTCGACCGTGGTGCAGCCGGTGGCGGCGCGTTCACGATCGGCGTGCTCGCATAGCGCCTTGGCCTTGCGGTAGCTCTGGCGGGCGATGATGAGTTGTTAGAGGCCGGTGTCGGGGGATGCTCGCGATCTTGGCGTGCACGGGGTTCGGGTCGACGTAGGCCATGCAGCTGACGATCGCGGCCTGGTCGAGCAGCGGAACGCTTTGAACCCGATCCATCTCCTCGACTCCTCGGCTACGCCTGCGGTGTCTTCGTCGCGCTGCGCTCGGCAACGAGGCCCCACCGGGGCCTCGACTCGGCTGCGCCTCGACCGTGCTCGCCCCTCCCGGAAACGCCCGGTGACGCCATCCTCCATATTCGCCCACCGCGCAATCCGCTGCTTGAGGATGCGCATGAACCACGAGACGGAGGCGAGGCGTTGGCGTCTGACCGCGACCCTGGCGTTATCGCGCGCATGGCGGTCGATGTCGGCCGAATCCCCGGCGATCGGCACCCCGGTCGCCGGATCCCGGCCGGGGAACACGATGCTGCAACGCTCGACCACCTCGCGCGCGCTCCACTGTTGGGCCTGCTCAGGATCGGTGCGGATCACGATGTGCAGGTGGTTGCTCATCACGCAGCAGGTGAGCACGTCCACGGCGAATGCGCCGGACGGAGTGCGAATGCCCTGCTCGAGCCACGCCCGTCGATGCTCGGCGGCGTCGCCACAGAGAAGAGCGCGTCGCACGCAGCGGCTGATGAGGTGATAGCGGCCGGGGCGACGCTCGTCGATGAGTAGCGAGCGGGCGGTGGTCATGTCTGCCGAGGGGCAGTATAGACCCGAGATGGGGGTGCGTGTCAAGCGGGGGTGTCAGGGCCTGGTTGCTGTCGGGGTGGGGGTGGCTATGGTCGTCGGCGTGGGGGAGATGTCTGTCCTACGTTCCCAACTGATGGTCGTTGGCGTGGAGGAAATGTGTGTCCTCGACGTTTGCGATCCGGAATCCGGCAAGTGATGACTAAGCAGGCAGATGTGCGGCTATCAGGTGGAGTGCTTGGTGTGCGAAGGATCATCACCATGGCGGCGTGTGTCTTGGCATGGCTGTCGCTGATTGGGAGCGTCGTTTATTACTTCTTTTTGTTTGCCATGGCTATAGGGGGCGAAAAGGTAGATGTCTGGCCTCTATGGTTGTGCATGGCCTTGGCGCCCCCTGCGGCCATAGTGGCCCTCTGGGCGCGCCTGGGTGGCAGCGCCCACTCGGGGTCTGGAAAGGTCTCGTTCATGCCTTTCCTAGTTTGCTTGTTTCCTTTAGTCGGCGTGCTATTTTTGGCTCTCATTATGCTGGCCAACAGGATGTAGGTAGAGCCAGTCCCAAATCGCCGATACATGACTGGCAGACGAGCGTAGGTGGCAAAAATGGGGTGGAAAGCCAGGGCGGTCAATTATCGAAGAGGCAAAGACAAAGGACGGTCAGAAGCGCCGGGACGAATCCGGCAAGGAGTAAGCGGTGAAGGTCCGCTGAGAAATCGCCAGAATTGACGGGTCCCTCAGAGCTCCAAGCCTCGGTACCGCCAGCGAGAGGAGCCCAGCCAGGCTTGGCTGGGCGACCGGCCGACCGAGGCCGTGGGGGTATGCGCCAGAGGCGCGAGGGGGCAGCGCCCCCTCTGATGGAAGCGCCAGAATTGCAGGACACTCTATTATCAGAGAAACGTGCGCACAGCCGCTTCTCAACGGCGCTGGCTAGCTCCGATTTGCTGGGCGTCGGTGGCCACTGACGGATTTCGCACCCGATTCAGGCCTCTGAGGCCACAAAACGGGACGTGGCACCCTTGGAGCCCACGCCTCGCCGGCCGTCAGCGATGATTCATGATTCTGCGCTACCCGAGCGCGGGATCGACGGCGGGCGGTGCGCGTCCGTGGTGGTCGCGATGGATCCGGGTCTTTTTGGCGATCCACTTCACGCCGCGCCGGGTGGCTTCGCTGACAAGTTTGGCGAGCGCGCAGCTTGTTGATCTTCTTCGCTACGAAATCCAGCGCAATCCAGCACGGTCACCTATCGAAGGGGTGGCAAGTGGTCTGGCTGAGCATTCCTGAAACCTATACTTGCCGCGGATGGGCAGCTGCTGCATTGGGAATTCCTCGATGTGGCGGTGCCACCCTTTCGTCATCCCGCCTTGTATCTGTCCATCCGGGGTTGCGGTTATATTCGACTCTGTTGGAGACAGACCGCCAAGGTGGGCCTCCGCCCACAACCCAAGGGTTGCGAGCATAGGGCTCCGGCCCACCTTTCTGCTCTTTCATCAGGGGACTTCGTCCCCCGAACCCCCTGTGCCTCGACGGCTTGTGACAGCGCCTCTTCAAAACGTTGTTTTTTGTCGCTGTCACAAGCAATCGAGGCACCAAGGTGGGCCTCCGCCCACAACCCAAGGGTTGAGCATAGGGCTCCGGCCCACCTTTCTGCTCTTTCATCAGGGGACTTCGTCCCCCGAACCCCCTGTGCCTCGACGGCTTGTGACAGCGCCTCTTCAAAACGTTGTTTTTTGTCGCTGTCACAAGCAATCGAGGCACTAGGGTCCATTCGCAGGCGAAGGGACCTCCGCTCTGGCTGTGTCGGGATCCCGGTGGATCGGCTGCGCTGATTGTTTCGGCCCAGCGTCCCTCTGGCGCCAGTTCCATCGCCAGGCCCATCGCGCGATGGGGTGCGAAACAGGCCGGTGACCACTCATGCTCGGTGGACGTGAATAGGTGCGCTGGCTCGACCTCCGCGTCTGCCGCTTCAGCCGGCGAGGACGCCCTCGTACATTTCCAGTTCCTCGATCTGGTCGAAGAAGGTGCCGACCGCGCGTTCGAGGTCGGCGATGCGTAGGCCGAGCCGGTCGAGGGCGGTGTCGGCCAGGGGCTCGACGAAGGGAGCGGCGGCGGTGGTGAAGCCGCAGCCGCGGACCAGGACCCGGGCGACGTGGATCAGGCAGACCACCGGCAGCTGGTCGCCGGCGCGGTCGGGTCTGGCGTGGTGGCGGATGCAGGCGGTGATCGGTTCGGGCAGGCACCAGTTCTTGGCCAGCAGGGCGCCGAGGCCGCCGGGGTGTAGCCCGAGTTGTTTGCGCAGCGCGCCGGAGAAGTCGAGGTCGTCGCGCGCGCGGACGGCCTCGCCGGCGTCGTGGTATTGGTGCGGGAAGCGGATGCAGGCGAGGATCGCGCCGAGGTCATGCAGCAGGCCGCAGAGGTGGAGCGTTTCGCCGCTCGGGCGATGTTTTTCGTCTTTGAGGCACTGCGAGGCGAGGATTTCGGTCATGGTGCCGCAGGCGTTGGCCGCGGCCCAATGCGCGGCGAGCTCACGGCGTTGGGCCGCGGGTGTGGGCAGCAGCTCGGTGAGCAGGCCGTGGACCATCGACAGGCCGAGGTAGACCACCGCGCTGCTCAACTGCGTCAGCGGCGGCTGGCCGGGTGCAGCGGCGGCATTGGCGCGGCTGAGCACCAGCGCGGCGATGATCGGATCGGTGGCCAGCACGTCAGCGAGCAGGTGCGGCGAGCAGGCCGGGTCGCCGACCATGTCGACCACCCGGCGGACGGTGGCCGGGAAGGTCATCGGGGGGGCGCTGAGCACCGCTGTGGCCAGGGTCGGCAGGGGCAGGCTCACCCGCGCCGCTCCATCTCGTTTTCGATGGCGCGTTCGAGCATCCCCATCAGCGGCAGATAGCGCACGCGGGCGAAGCGTTCGTGCAGTGCCTCGATCCGCTGGGCGAAGGGGATGGCGCTCCGCACCGGCACCGGGGTGCCGCGGACGTGGATGCGCTTGATCCCGCGCAGGGTCAACTTGCGGATGAGGTAGGCGTTGAGGGTCGTGCCGGCTCCGCACAGGCGCACCCCGTCGGGATCGGTCACCGGCCGGGCGAGGACCATGTCGGGACGGGCCTGGGTGATGAGGATGCGTTGTTCGTTGTCGCTGGCCATGGTCGCAGGTGATCATTCGCTGGGCGCGGCGCGGAATCAAGCCCGGGTACGGATGCGGGTATGGTACGCACGCGTCGTGCCCGTGTCGGGCTTGGCACGCCGGGTGCACCATCACCGCTGTCGGCGGCGCTGGTCGCCAGCCTGTCGCGGTTCTTGCCGGAGGATGTTGTGTATGTCGACGCGCCTGCTGCCCCTCGCGTTCGCCTGCCTGTTCGCGCTGCTGGTCTTCGGCGTGGCTCCGGCGATGGCCGGCGAGGCGACGGACGCCCCCGACGCCACTGCCGCGGACCTGTTGCCCGACGAGGAGGACTACGCGGCGGTCGGCGAGTCGGCCGGCCCGGTGCAGCTCGGCGGGGAGGGCGATGTCGGTGCTGCGCTGGGTCAGCTACTGGTGGCCTTGCTGCTGGTCGCGGCCTGCGCGCTCGGCCTGGCCTGGGTGGTCAAGCGGCTCGGTGGGGCGCGGCGGATCCTCAATCAGCAGGGGCGGCACCTGAGCGTGGTCGAGACGGTCTCGCTCGGTCTCAAGCGCTCGGTCTCGCTGGTCCGGGTCGGCGATACGGTGTTGGTGCTGGGGCAGAGCGAGCAGCAGGTGACCACGCTGGCCACGCTTGAGGCCGCGGCGGTGCTTGGGTCGCAGACCGCCACACCGGGTGCCGGCGCGACGCCGGTCGCGCCGGGGCAGACGCCGGCCGGCACGGCCGGCGACGAGGGCGC
>JBEPXK010000325.1:0-4926 GCA_041641915.1 Planctomycetota bacterium | reverse complement strand
GGCGGCATCGCGTAGCGATAGCCGGCCCCGGTGGGGCCGGCGGCCGGTGGAGCGCGATGAGCGACAGCGAGGAAGCCGGGCCCGGAGGGACGGCGGAAACGCCAGCGAAGCTGGCGAAGGGCGACCGAGGCGCGCCGAAGGCGCGAGGGGGCAGCGCCCCCTCTGATAGAAGCTTCTCGCTGCTGGCGTTGCCTACACGAAACGTCGAGGGGCGCCAAAACGCAGACTTGATGGCCCTGAGTTCTTACGTTCGCACGTTGACTCCGAGCTGCGCAGGGAGTAAGTTCACCCTCCCGGGTTTGCCCGGCCGGGCCGGAAGGAAGATGAGCGGACGTCGCAAGCTCCTGATCGTCGATGACAACCCGGACTTCCGGGCCCAGGCGCTGTCGGTCTTCACCGATCGCGACGATCTGACGCTCCACGAGGCCGGCGACGGCGAGGCTGCGCTGGCGGTGCTCGCAGCCGAGACCGTGGCCGTGGTCCTGCTCGATCTGCGGATGCCCGGGATGGACGGGATCGAGGTCCTGCGCCGGATCGCGGCGATGGACGAGACCATCGAGGTGGTGGTGATCACCGGCCAGGGCAGCATCGATTCGGCGGTGAGCGCGATGCGCCACGGCGCCTTCCACTACCTGACCAAGCCGGTCGATCTCGAGGATCTGCGGGTGGTGGTCGACAAGGCGCTCGAGAAACAGCACGCCAGCTACGAGAACCGACTGCTCAAGGAGGCGATTCGTCGCGGCGGTATGCCCGAGATCGATCGCCCGGTGGTGGCGGTGAGCCAGGCGATGCGCGATCTGTTCAAAGAGGCGCGCACGGTGGCGGCGATGGAATCGCCGGTCCTGATCCACGGCGAGACCGGTGTCGGCAAAGAGGTCATCGCTGGCTACATCCACCGCCTGAGTGGGCGCACGCGTGGGCCGTTCAACGTGCTCAACTGCGCTGCCCTGCCCGAGAGCCTGATCGACAGCGAATTCTTCGGCCACGCCAAGGGCGCATTCACCGGCGCGGTCGAGCCGCGCGCCGGGATCATCGAGGTTTCGCACCAGGGTACGCTACTGCTCGACGAGATCGGTGACATCAACGAGGCGGCGCAGGTACGCCTGTTGCGGGTGCTCGAATACGGCCTGGTACGGCGGGTGGGGGCGACCAAGGAGACCCCCGTCGACGTGCGGATCATCGCCGCCACCCACCGCACGCTCGAGGCCCTGGTCGCGCAGGGGCGCTTCCGCGAGGATCTCTACCACCGGTTGGTGGTGATCAACCTGCGCATCCCGCCGTTGCGCGAGCGCCGCGAGGACATCGTGCCGCTGGCCGAGTTCTTCCTCGACCAGATGTGCAGCCGTTACGCCGACAGCATCGCCCTGCACGAGAGCACCCACGATCTGCTGCTCGATTACCCCTGGTTGGGCAACGTGCGCGAGCTGCGCAACGTGGTCGAGCGCGCCTGGTTCGCCACCCTGCGCGACGGCGACCACATCATCCGCGCCCGCCATATGTCCTTCCTCCGCGCCCAGGTCGACTCGGATCGCCTCACACAGGCCCAGCCGGAGGCGCCGGCGCCGGCCGAGCCGGTGACCCTGAGCCTGCGTGCGGTCGAGCTGCGGCACATCCGCCGCGTGCTCGAGCACTGCGCACACAACCGGCGCGATGCGGCGAGCGTGCTGGGCATCAGCGAGCGCAGCCTGTATCGTCGTCTGCAGGAAATGGAAATGGAACCGGAGCCGGTCGGCGGACGGGAGGCGCGATGACCACCAGTACCCTGCGCGGACAGCGCTTCGTGCTCGACCTGCTCGACTACATGATCGGCAACGAGGTGTGGGAGAAGGACCTGCGCAACGGTAACTACCCGCTCAACCTCGCCGCGTTCCCGATCGAGCAGGCGGCGTACGAGAAGATCGTCAAGATCATGCGGTCTTTCAGCGATTTCGACGGTCAGACCGCGACCCGCAACAGCTTCCAGGTGACCAACGACATCACCGGCGACGACTATCGTGCGACCTTCGAGGTGCTCGAAGACGAGCAGCGGATCCGCGTGCGGCTCGAGCACCTGTCCTCGGCAGACGGCTGAACCATCCGGGCTCAGCGCGGATCTGCGAGCAATTCGCCCACCGCCAGCGTCAGGGCGTCGAGATCGACTGGTTTGGCGAAGCTGCGATCGACGCCGAGCTTGTCCGCCAGTTCGAGATACTGGTCCGAGGTGATCCGCCCACCGCCGGAGACGGCGATCAGCGCGATCGCCGGCCAGCGTTCCCGGATCACCCCGATGAGTTCGATGCCGTCGCGCTCCGGTAGGACCAGATCCGTGATCACCAGATCGGCGCCGCCTTGTTCGAGGGCCCGCAGTCCGGCTACACCGTCGTGGGCGAGCTCGATCTCGTGCCCGGCGTCGGTGAGCACGAGGCCGAACAGCCGCGCCAGTTCCACCTCGTCGTCGATGATCAGAATGCGTTGCATCCGCCCCGTCCGTGTCTGTCCGAACAGGTACATATATCCGATCGCAGGGGATTGCGCAAGCCGTGTCTGGAACCGGTCGAGCCGGCTCGGCGCGGGCGTGGTCGGCAGCTGGGGAGGGATCGCTCAGTCCGCAGGTGGCCGTTCGATCAGGTCCAGCTCCGCGAGCTTGGCGAGGAGGTCGTCCTTCTCGAACGGCTTGACCAGGTAGCCTTCGCACTGCGAATTGAAGGCGGTGATCACATGACGGCTGTCGCCGAGCGCGGTGACCATCAGCACGCGGCAACGCGCGAGGCCCTCGATGCCGGCTTCGAGTTCGAGCGCGCGGACCCGGTCGAGCACCACCAGCCCGTCCATCTCGGGCATCATGATGTCGAGGCAGAGCAGATCGAAGGGGCGGCCCATCTCGATGGCGCGTTCGCAGGCGGCGAGCGCCTGCTTGCCGTTGACCGCGATGGTGACCTCGCCGTAGGGTTGGAGGGTGCGCTGAACCAGGACCCGCGAAGGGAAATCGTCTTCTGCGACCAGGAATCTCATGGGCTCGTCTCCGTCGCCACGGCGGCGTGTGCGCGGCGCAGCAGGTTGTCGAGGATGCGGGTGAGGTCGGCGCTGCGCACCGGCTTGGCGAGGTAGGCGTCCATCCCCGCCCCGATGGCGCGATCGCGATCGGCGAGCAGGGTATGGGCCGAAAGCCCGACGATCGGTACGGCGGGGTCACGCGCGCCCCACTCGGGGTTGCGGATGCGCCGCGTGGCCTCCAGGCCGTCGAGCGTCGGCATGAGGCAGTCCATCAGCACCACGTCGAAGTCCTGGTGGCGCAGGCGATCGATCGCGGCCGCGCCATCGGCGACCGTCTCCACCCGACAGCCCAGTCGCTCGAGCAGCAACCCGACCACCTTGCGGTTCATGTCGTTGTCCTCGGCCAGCAGCACCCGCGGCTGCCCGCCATGGTGTGGACGCACCGCGAGCTGACCCCGGCTGGTGGTGCCCGGCGAATCCGGCTCGCTGGCCGTCGGTTGGCCGAAGGCCAGCTGGAACCAGAAACAGGATCCCTGAGCCTGCTCGGTGAGGATGCCGATCTCGCCGCCCTGGAGTTCGACCAGCCGCCGGCAGATGGCCAGGCCCAGGCCGGTGCCGGCGGTATGGTTGGCGGTCGGCGCCTGACGGAAGGGCTCGAACAGCTGGTCGCTCAAGGCCGGATCGACGCCGATGCCCGTATCGCGCACCTCGAAGCGCAGGACGTTCTGCCCCGCTTCTTCGAGCACCAGTCTGACCCTGATGTTCACCGAGCCCTGTTCGGTGAACTTGATCGCATTGTCGACCAGATTGACCAGTACCTGCCGCAGGCGGGCGGGATCGCCGCGCAATTCCTGCGGCACGATCTGCGCGATGTGCAGGCTCAGGTCGAGGCCGGCCTCGGTGGCGCGGGGAGCCATGAGCCTGTGGATGTCATCGAGCAGGTCGCGCAGCGAGAAGGTGATGCTCTCGATCTCCAGGCGCTGGGCCTCGATGCGCGAGAAGTCGAGCAGATCGTTGACCAGCGTGGCCAGCCCCTTGCTGCACGAGCGCACGATGCGGACGTACTCTTGCTGCTCTTCGTTTAGCGGGGTATCGCGCAGCAGCGAAGCCATGCCGACGATGCCGTTGAGCGGGGTGCGCAACTCGTGGGTCACGTGGGCGACGAATTCGTTCTTGGCCGCGTTGCCCTCGTCGGCCCGACGCGCGGTGGCCTCGGCGTAGGCCAGGGCCTGCTCGAGTTTGGCGGTGGTTGCGCGCAGTTCGCTCTCAGCGCGGCGCGCGGCGGTCAGATCGATGAAGGTCTCGAGCAACAACAGACGGCCATGCAGGTGGATCGGGACCACGCGTTTATCGATCACCCGCTCGCTGCCGTCGTTTTGGTGCACCACGCATTCACCGGTGCACAGGTCCTCGTTACCGTTGAGCGCCGGACAGTGCGGCGGCGCCTGGCCGTCGTTGAGCCGGTTGCAGTCGCAAGCTCCGGGGGCGGTGAGTTCCGGGCCGAGCAGCTCGCAGGCGCGGGGGTTGGCGTCGATCACCGTGCGGGAGATCGGGTCCATCACCAGCACGCCGACCGGCAGCCGATCGATGATCCGCTCGAGATCGTCGGCGCATGGCCGTGGTCCGGACTGCCTCCGGCCCCGGCGCATGGCCAGCACGAGTCCGATCACCGTCACCGACCACAGCACCAGGGAGGCGAGCGCGATCACCGGCCACGCTCCGGAGGCACCCGACGCATAGGTCGCTGCGATCATGGCTGGGATGAACTGCATGCTCCACACCTAGCAATTGTGTGGCCAAGCCCCGCCAAGGTGGGCCTCCGCCCACAACCCAAGGGTTGAGCATAGGGCTCCGGCCCACCTTTCCGCTCTTTCATCAGGGGACTTCGTCCCCCGAACCCCCTGTGCCACGACAGCTTGTGACAGCGCCTGTTTCAAAACGTCGTTTTTTGTC
>JBEPXK010000324.1:0-4952 GCA_041641915.1 Planctomycetota bacterium | reverse complement strand
ACCTTCGCCGATTGGATGAGCTACGGGTCCCTACCCGGCCGACGACCGGGCGGCTGTACGCGCGGCCGTGCGCGAGCGGGTCCATGCGGTCTTCGCTGGCGAGCCGTTCGCCTGGCAGGGCGAAAGAGACAAATTCGCCTTCCGCACCGGCGTCCACGACCGGCGCAAGGTCATCACCCTGGACGGCAAGCGCCCCTTCCTCGATCTGACCGAGGTCTGCGAGCTCGGCCCCGACCAGGCCGGCTGTCTGGTCACCGCTATCGAGGTGCACGCGACCCGCACCTGGCGCGTCCGCCTCGAGGCCCAGGGCGAGGTGGCGCTGTACGTCGGCGACCAGCGTGTGTCCGACCAGGACCGCCTGACCCTGCCGGCCGGTCGTCACCTGTTCTACGTCGACGGCGCCGGCGGCGACGCATCCCAGCCGAACCGCCTCCTGGTCGACCTGCTGCCCAGCGATGAGATTGCGGCCAAGCGCCGGGCCTGGGCCGAGCAGATCGCGCTGCACGGCGATGTGCTCGCGCGCATCGTCGCGCACCTGCCCGGCTCCGCCGAGGCGGAACGCGCCCAGGCCCTGCTCGACGCGGCCGACGCCGAACGCGCCGGACGCTGAAGCGCGCGTCACGCCGGGCATTGCGCCCGGCGTGACGGGTCGAGAATCCGCGCGCATGGCCGAGCTCGTCTCCCTCACCGGTATCGCCCACGCCTTCGGTGCCGAACCCCTGTTCACGGGCATCGACCTCGCGGTGGGCGAGAACGAACGCCTCGGCCTGATCGGCGCCAACGGTTCGGGCAAGAGCACCCTGCTGCGCATCCTCGCCGGCACGCTCGCGCCCGAAGAGGGCCGGCGCGTGTGCCGCGGCGAGCCGCACATCGTCTGCGTCGACCAGCACGATACCTTTCCGGATCAGGCGACGGTCGCCTCGGCGCTCCACGCCGAACCCGGTACCGCTGACCTGCCGGCCGCGGTGCTCAAGGCGCTGGATGAACACGGCTTCGCCGACCCCGACCAACCCGTGGCCACCCTCTCCGGTGGGCGCCGCAAACGCCTGGCGCTGCTGCGCGCGCTGCTGGCCGAACCCGACCTGCTGCTGCTCGACGAGCCGACCAATCACCTCGACAGCGCCGGCGTCGACTGGCTCGAACAGACCCTGCGCTGCGCGCGTTTCGCCGCGGTGATGGTCACCCACGACCGCTGGTTCCTCGACCGGGTCGCCAACCGCATCGTCGAACTCGGCGCGCAGTTCCCTGGCGGGCGCTTCACCGCCGCCGGCGGCTACTCCGATTTCTGCGCCGCGCGCGAGGTCTTCCTCGCTGGCCAGCGCTCGCAGCAGGAGCGACTCGACAACAAGATGCGTCGCGAGGAGGCCTGGCTCGCCCGCCGGCCCAAAGCGCGGACCACCAAGGCGATCGCGCGCATCAAGCAGGCCGACCAGCTGCGCGACGAACTCGACGCGGTGCGTCAACGCAACGCCGCCGGGCGCAGCGCGGCGATCGACTTCCAGGCCACCGGCCGCCGCGGCAACGAACTGCTGGTCGCCACCGGCATCGCCAAGGCCTACGGCGCGCACCAGGTCTTCGCCGGGCTCGACTGCACCCTCGCTCCGGGCGAATGCCTCGGCCTGGCCGGGGCCAACGGCAGCGGCAAGTCGACCCTGCTGCACGTGCTCGCCGGCCAGCTCGCGCCCGACGAGGGCAGCGTCGGGCACGCCGCCGCCCTGCGCCCGGTGATCTTCACCCAGGACCGCTCGCGCCTCGACCCCGCCGCCACGCTGCGACACACCCTCTGCCCCAACGGCGAGACGGTGCACTTCGCCGGACGCAACGTCCACCTCATCGCCTACGCGCGACGATTCCTGTTCCCGCCGCAGCGCCTCGACCAGCCGGTGGGCAGCCTCTCCGGCGGCGAGCAGGCCCGCTTGCTCATCGCGCTGCTGATGCTCGAACCGGCGGACCTGCTGCTGCTCGACGAACCGACCAACGATCTCGACATCCCCGCGCTCGAGGTCCTGGAGACGGCGCTGGAGGAGTTCCCCGGCGCGATCGTCCTCGTCACCCACGACCGCTACCTGCTCGAGAGCCTCTGCGACCGGGTCATCGGCCTCGATGGCCAGGGCGGCGCCCACCATCGCACCTCCTTCGCCGAGTGGGAACAGACCCGCCACCTGCTCGGCGAGCGCACCGCCACGCCGCCACCGGCGAACGACACGCCGACCCCGCCGCGCGCAAGCGGTCTGGACTGGAACGAGCAGAAGGAGCTGCGCGGCATCGAAGGCCGGATCCAGACCGCAGAGGCCCGGCTCGAGGAACATGAGCAGCGCATGGCGGATCCGACGGTGTACACCGATCCGGCTGCGGTCGTCAGTCTCAGTGCCGAGATCGAGGCCGCGCGGGCCCGGGTCGACGCCCTCTACCAGCGCTGGGACGAGCTCGAATCTCGCGCGTGAGGACGCGGGTTCCGCGTCGGGATCGATCACCCTGGGGCGATCGGCGAGTCGCGGCATCGTTCGACTCGCCGGATCGGCATGGTTCCGGTGGTCGGGGGTCGGGGGTCGGGGGTCGCCATTCGCTGCCTCGCTGGTCGCGGGTCGCGGGTCGCTATTCGCTATTCGCTATTCGCTGCTCGCTGCTCGCTGCTCGCTATTTGCTGCCTCGCTGGTCGCGGGTCGCTACTCGCTGCTCGCTGCTCGCTGCTCGCTGCTCGCTGCTCGCGGGTCGCTATTCGCTGCCTTGGGGGGCGCTACTCGCTGCTGCTCATGACCGGTGGGGGCTGAGCTGGTACTCGGGTTGCTGGGCCCCACCCAGGCGCACGCAGGGCCAGCCGGAGCGTCATCGCCTCTTGCCGCCGCCGGTCCGTAGCGTGAACATGCCGCCTCCGCCGCCGGCCCTGGCTGCGCGGCGCACCGGAAAGGAGCCCGATACCATGCAGATCCACAAGCTGTTCGAGATCATGGTCAAGCACAACGCCAGCGACCTCCACATCAAAGAGGGCCAGCCGCCGGTATTCCGTGTCGCCGGCCAGCTGTCGCGGATGCAGAACACCGCCCCGCTGAACAAGGAACAGACCGCCGAACTGCTGATGCCGATCATGTCGGAGGACCAGCGCCAGGACCTGCACGAGAAGGGCAACACCGACTTCGCCTACTTCATGGAGAACATCGGCCGCTTCCGCTGCAACCTGTTCATGCAACGCGGCGCGCTCTCGGCCGCGATCCGCAAGGTCAACCTCAAGATCCCCAACTACTCCGAACTCGGCCTGCCGCCGCAGGTGGCTCGCTGCGCCCAGTTCGAACAGGGCCTGGTGCTCATCGGTGGCATCACCGGTTCGGGCAAGTCGACCAGCCTGGCTGCGGTCCTCGACGACATCAACCGCCACCGCCGCTGCCACATCCTCACCATCGAGGACCCGATCGAGTACCTGTTCACCGACAACCTCGCGATCATCAACCAGCGCGAACTGCACATCGATGTGATGGACTTTCGCGACGCCCTGCGTGCCGCCGTACGCCAGGATCCCGATGTGATGCTGGTCGGCGAGATGCGCGACGCCGAGACCTTCGAGACCGCGCTGACCGCGGCCGAGACCGGCCACCTCGTCTTCGGCACCATCCACTCCTCAGGCAGCGCCCAGACCATCGGCCGCATCCTCGACCTGTTCCCCGAGGAGAAGCACGACCAGATCCGCTCTTCGCTCGCCTTCAACCTCCGCTGCGTGATGAACCAGAAGCTGCTTAAGGGCACCAGCAAGGAGATGCCTCGCGTCCCCGCGGTCGAGACCATGTTCATGACCCCGCTGATCCGCAAATGCCTGCTCGACGGCGAGGACAGCAAGATCGCCGAAGCGATCAAGATGGACACCGAGAACGGCTGCGAAGCCTTCAACCAGGTCCTCGAACGGCTCTACAAGGAGAAGAAGATCTCCATGGACACGGCCCTCAAGGCGGCCCCCAACGCCGAGGAACTGCGCATGGCGATGAGCGGCATCTCGATCAGCGACGCCGGCGGGATCGTGTAGCGCTGTCTGATCGCCGGGCGGACCGGCATCGGAGCGCTTCGCCGACGCTCGCCCCTGATTGCAGCCGTATGGGCCCTGCGCCGACCGGACCGCGACCAACGCGGTCCGCCGCTCCCGGGGCTCGGCCCCGGCGCGAACCGCGGAAGCACCAACGCGAAACACCCCCGGCCCAAAGCCGGGGGTGTTTCGCGTACGCTGCAGGGCAGCTGCGGTCAGCGGGCTATTTGAGCCAGACTGCCGGACCACCAGCGCTGTACTTTTGCTCCGCTGCTGTTTCGCCCACGTAGACGTTGTCCTCGGTGCCTACGCTAGCATCTTCGTAATCGAGGCCCTGCATGTTCTCGTCGTAATTGGGGTTCATGACGCTGGCTCCCACGTTGTTCCCCGAAAAGTCGACAGTCGCAGCACCGCTCAAAGATCCTACTTGGGCCTCGAGCTTGGAGACACTGGCATCGCCGAAGGCCATCATCACCTGCCCGTTGTTCCACTGCCTCGGATCGCGCTCGCCGACGATGATGCGCCCGGCACCGGGCGTGGGGTTGATCGACCAGTCGAAAGCGTAGCCCTTGGCGTGCTCGCTATCGGTCGCGAGCGTACTGCCATCGGCTTTGCCCTTGATCAGCACCGGCTGGATCTTGGCGTCATCGCCCCCGATCTGCGGATGCTTGAACAGATCCGGCTGGATATCAGTGGAGTAGCAGCTGTGCAGCACCTGGAAGGCCAGCGCCGTCACGTTCTTCGCCTCGGGGCCAGTGGCGAGACCAGTGTCGCTCTTCGCCGCATCAGCGTTGGCGTCGCCACCGAAGGGAACGGTGCTGTAATCGGTGGTGTACTTGATGATCATCGTGGTGATCTGGCGGCAGTTGTTGCCGCTCTGGGTCTGGCGCGAGCCTTCCCGCGCGCCGGCGATCGCCGGGACGAGCAGGCCGGCGAGGATGCC
>JBEPXK010000323.1:0-4969 GCA_041641915.1 Planctomycetota bacterium | reverse complement strand
CCTCGCTCATGACCTTCCTCGGAGCCGGTGGATGAGATCAGGTTTCGCCGGCCGCGACGAGTTGCGGCACGACGTTGCGCTGGCCACAGCGCGGGCAGTCCATGGCCTCGCCGGGCAGGCGGTGGGCAATGGAGATCCAGGCGGTGCAGCGACTGCAGGACATCGCCTCGGGGGGATCGTCGGCGCCGCGCTCGCGCGTGGGGACGCTGCCCTCGCCATCGCCGGCGAGTTCATCGGCGGAGAGGTCGATGCCCTTGTCCGGTCGACGCTCGCGGTAGTGGAAGGTCAGGCGCACGTTGCCGAGCTTGATGCGGTCGCGCTCGCCCAGCGCGCGCCGCTGTTCGATCCGCTCGTTGCCGACGCGGGTGCCGTTCGCGCTGCCGAGGTCCTCGACGTACCAGGTCTCACCTTCGCGGATCAGCACGCAGTGCTGGCGTGAGATGCGTTCGCTCGCCAGCGAGATGTCACAGTCGGACGACCGGCCGAGCACCAGGCGCTCGCCTTCGAGGTCCTTGATCTCGTGTCCGTCCTGATCCTTGTAGCGGATGGTGATGCTGGCCACGCCTGCTCCTTGTCGTTGCCGGGTGCGACGACCCGGCCAGACTAGCTCGGAGACCGCCGCGATCAACGCCGGCGGCTGCCGGTCCGTCCCGGTGCGCGCTCCATGCTATCCGGCCCTCGCGCCACGATGCTGTGGCGATGCCCCACAGCGAGCCGGTCTGCAGGCGTACGCCGGGTCGGCGGGGGCGCAGAAGAGCGTTGAACGCTGTGCGCTGCGCTTGAAGGTGCCGGGCCAGGAGGGCGCCATGCAGACCTGTCAGACCATCGACGCCATGCGCGCATGGGTGCGCGCGGCCAAGGCCGATGGCGTCCGGATCGGTTTCGTGCCGACGATGGGCGCGCTGCACGCGGGCCACCGCAGTCTGATCCAGACCGCACGCGAAGAGGCCGACCGCACGGTGGTGTCCATCTTCGTCAATCCCACCCAGTTCGACGAGAGCAGCGACCTCGAGAACTATCCGTCCTCGCTGGTGGCCGACCTCGACGCCTGCCGCGAGGAGGGGGTCGACGCGGTGTTCACACCCAGCGCCGAAGAGATGTATCTGGACGGCTTTGCGACCTTCATCGACGTGGTCGGCCCGCTGAGCGACAAGCTCTGCGCCGCGGTGCGCCCCGGCCATTTCCGCGGCGTCTGCACGGTGGTGGCCAAGCTGTTCAACATCGTGCAGCCCGATCTGGCGGTGTTCGGCCAGAAGGACCTGCAGCAGGCGCTGATCGTCCAGCGGATGGTCAACGATCTGGCCATGCCGGTGGAGATGCGGTTGTGCCCGACCGTGCGCGAGCCTGACGGCCTGGCGATGAGCAGCCGCAATCGCCGCCTGGGCGAGGACGGTCGCCGCAAGGCACGGTCGCTGATCGTCGGCCTGGACGAGGCCAACCGCGCCTTTCGCGACGGCGAGCGCTCCAGCGTCAAGCTGATCGAGATCTGCGCCCAGGAATTGCTGCAGTATTCAGATGTCGACCTCGACTACGCGGATGTGATCGACGTCGCCGGTTTCCGCGAGACCGAGCAGGCCAGCGCCAATTGCGTGCTCGCCGTGGCCGCGTTCATCGAGGGTGTGCGGCTGATCGATCACATCCATCTCGGTTCGCCGCCGCTGGAGGTGGCGGGGTGATCGCGGTCGATGGGGGAACACGCGAAAGCGGAGACGGTCGATGGCGGTAGACGTGTTCCACGGCATGAACGATCGCCAGCGCGAGGCCATCGCCCACGGCGACGGCCCCTTGCTGGTGGTCGCCGGGGCCGGTTCGGGCAAGACCCGCGTGATCACCCACCGCATCGCCCATCTGATCCAGGGCGGCGTGCGCCCCGACCACATCCTGGCGATCACCTTCACCAACAAGGCCGCCGGCGAGATGCAGGAGCGGGTCGAGGACCTGCTCGGGTTGCGCACGCCGTGGATCACCACCTTCCACAGCGCCGGGCTGCGGATCCTCAAGCTCGAACAGGCTCGTCTCGGTCTGGCCCACCCCTTCACCATCATCGATGCCGACGATCAGAAGAAGATGTGGAAGCGCGTGCTCGCCGAGCTCGAGCTCGACCCGAAGCAGTTCGACCCGCGCGCGGTGGCGGCGACCGTGGGGCGGTGGAAAAACGAGCTGATCACGGTCGAGAAGGCGGCCGAGCAGGTCGACAACGCCCGCGGCGATGAGATGATCGCGTGCTACCGCGCTTACGTGCGGCTCTGTCGCGAGGAATGCGTTTTCGATTTCGACGACCTGCTGCTCGAGCCGGTGCGTCTGTTCCAGGAGGACGGCGACCTGCTCGCGCGTTACCGCGAGCGTTTCCCGCACATCCTCATCGACGAATACCAGGATACCAATCACGCGCAGTATCGGTTTTTCCGCCTGCTCGCCGCGCACGGCAACATCTGCGCCACCGGCGACCCCGATCAGGCGATCTACGGCTGGCGCGGCGCGGACATCAACAACATCCTCGACTTCGAGAAGGACTTCCCCAACTGCCGCGTGGTGCTGCTCGAACAGAACTACCGGTCGACCAAGACCATCCTCGCCGCGGCCCAGGCGGTGGTCGAGCACAACGTCCGGCGCAAAGACAAGACCATCTTCACCGATAACGTCCGGGGCGAACCGATCCGGCTGATCACCGTCGATGATCAGGACGACGAAGCGATGGCGATCGCCGCGGGGATCGACCGCCTCGGCAGCGAGGGTCGCCGGTTGTCGGATATCGCGGTGTTCTACCGCATGAACGCCCAGAGCCGCACGCTCGAGGAATGGCTGATCCGTCGTGGCGTTCCCTACCGTATTTATGGCGGCACCCGCTTCTACGATCGCGGCGAGGTCAAGGATCTGCTCGCCTACTGCAAGCTGCTGGTCAACCCGCGCGACCTGCTCTGCCTGCAGCGGATCATCAACGTGCCGCGGCGCGGCATCGGCGCGAAGACCTTCGGCCTGCTGCGGCGCCTGGCCAGCGAACAGGGCGTGGCCCTGTTCGAGGTGCTGATGACCGAGTCCTTGCTCGAACGGGTGGCGGTGGGCCGCGCCGAGCGCCCGTTGCGCGCCTTCGTCGCGCTGCTGCGCCGGCTGCAGAGCCTCGATTTGCGCGATACCGCGGGCTGCATCGAGCAGGTACTGCAGCTCACCGGACTCGAGGAGTTCCATCTCGAGAACGATCCCGAGCGTGGGCAGGAGAAGGCGGCCAACCTGCGCGAGGCGCTGACCGCGGCCCAGCAGTTCGCCCTCGCCCATGCCGACGCCGGGCTTGAGGGCTTCCTCGACCACGTCAGCCTGCTCACCAGCCAGGACAACCGCCACGGCGGCGAGGATCAGGTGGCGCTGATGACGCTGCACGCTTCCAAGGGCCTGGAATTTCCGGTGGTGTTCATCGCCGGCTGCGAGCAGGGGGTGCTGCCGTTGGTGCGCGAGGGCCACAGCGCCGATTACGAGGAGGAGCGCCGGTTGATGTACGTCGGCATCACCCGCGCCCAGGAACGGTTGTTCCTCTCGCGCGCGGTCAGCCGGCAGCATCAAGGGCGTTGGACCCGTAACCCGCCGAGCATGTTCCTCGCCGAGATCCCGGACGAGTGCATCGAGCACCGCGACCGCGTCCGCCGTCCGGAACAGGCCGCGCGCCAGGGGGTCAAGGACGGTCCGGGCTATCCCGAGGCCAGCCTGGCCGATTACCTCACCGGCGACGGCGGCGCCGCTGCGGCGCAGGAGTTGCTCGACCAGATGCGCGGCCGCTTGCTGACCACCGGATCAGCACTGAAGGCCAGTCTCGGTGCCGATCCGGGCAGCGCCGGCGCGGCCCACCGGCGCCGCGCCGCGGCCGGTGTGGAAGCGGTGGCTGCCGCCGGTGCGTTGTGCGTCGACGATCTGCAGCCGGGTCTGCGCATTCGCCACCGCAGCATCGGTATCGGCACCGTGGTCCGTCTCGCCGGGCCCGACGACGATCCCACCGTCCACATCGATTTCGACGAACTGGGCGAGAAGGAACTGCTGCTGGCCTACGCCGCGGCGCAACTGGTGCGCGTGTAGGGCCCGCGCTCGCGGCCGGCGAGTACCCGGCTACCTGTGGTTCTTGGGCCGATCGGCTCCGTGCCAGCGCGCGTGTCGCGGCATGACCGCGGCCCAGCTGTCGACCGCGAAATCGATGCGGTAGCAGGCCGCCGTCGGTAGTCCGTCGAGGTCGTCGGCCCCGAGGAACAGCGCCAGCTCGAACAGGCCCGGGTTGTGGCCGCAGAGCAGCACGTGATCGGCGGCGTCGTTGAGCTCACGGATCACACTCATCACGTCATCGATATCGGCGAGGTACAGCCGGCGGTCGGTCTGCACCTCCTGGGGGTCGTATCCCAGCTGCTTGGCGACGATGCGCGCGGTGTCCAGCGCCCGGCGCGCGGGGCTGCTGACGATCAGGTCGGGACTCAATCCGTTCGCGCCGAGCACCCGCCCCATCAACCGCGCATCGTTGCGCCCCCGCTTCTTCAATGGCCGATCGTGGTCGGACAGGGTCGGATCGTCGTGCCCGGACTTGGCGTGGCGGAGGACGTGGAGCTGTTTCATACGCCCCCATGGTCGGAAGACCGGCTGCGGAAGGCAAGCGGGGATGGGCCAGGCGTGGGGGTGATGGCCGGGGCTGCGGTTGGGGTGGTCGTGGTCGGCGGTGAGGTCGTGGCTCTGTACCTTCGTCTTCGCTCGTCGGAGGTCGTGCCTCGTCGGTGGCGCTACGGATCCCTCTGAGCTCCGGGCAAGTCCTACCAAGCCGATCCCAGCCTTGCGCGCGTTAGTGCGCCGCCGAGGGGGTCATGGGGGCCGGCCCCGGCCCCCATCGGCCGACAGAGCCCTGTTTTCCGCCGAAAATGGGCCGCAGGGCGGAACCGGCATCGCGCAGCGATAGCCGGCCCCGGTGGGGCCGGCGGCCGGTGGAGCGCGACGAGCGACAGCG
>JBEPXK010000322.1:4696-4989 GCA_041641915.1 Planctomycetota bacterium | reverse complement strand
TCGATGCGCCGGCGCACGGCACCGCGACCGCGCACGACGCGACCTTGGACCGCTACCTACCTTACCCAACGTTAACCTACCAGGCCAATGTGGGCTACACCGGCACCGACTCGTTCACCTATCGCCTCAGCGACGGCGTCGACACCAGCCCCACCTACACCGTGGAGGTGCTGGTGCGCGAGGTCGGCGACTTCACCGGTGCAACGCGGCTCATCCTCGTGGACCCGGACCTGGATGGGGCGATCGACGCCGCCCTCGACAACGTCGTCGCCGACATCGAAGCGCGTGGCGCC
>JBEPXK010000322.1:0-4686 GCA_041641915.1 Planctomycetota bacterium | reverse complement strand
AATGCGTCCGACCTACGCAGTTTTCTCAGCGACGAGTACCATACCGACGGCCGCTTCATCGATGGCGTGATGCTCATCGGCGACTTCCCGAAGGCCGAGAGCAATAACGATTTCGATTACTGGAATATCGACCACGCTGGCACCGCATACACGAGTCTTTCAGCAGCGCTCTACCGACGGCACTTCTGGCTCACCCGGATACACGTCGGCAGCAAATACGGCGAGCCGGGCGAACTGGCGCGGCGCTTCCTGCGCATCGACCACGGCGTGCGCACTGGCGCCATCCGGCCGCCGAATCAGGCGCTGTTGTACCAGCGTGATTCCCTCGACCCGCTGCCGCGCTTCCAATCGCTGATTCCGGCCGCGCAGGAGATCTGGTCGACGGTCGACCCCGCCGTCGCCAGCTCCGATGACAGCGGCGTGGAGCCGGAGGCAGCCATGGACCGCGGCGGCGAGTTCTACTGGGAGCGCAGTCACGGTAACGCGAATTCTTACGATGGCGGCAGCTTCGGCACCAGCGGTGTCATGAGCCGTTCGACCCAGTACCTGGTCGGGTTCTACAACTCGTGCTCGAGCGGACGCGTGGGCGGCGTGGTCAACCACCACATCCTGACCCGCGGCGGCGCCTGCATGGCAAGCTTCGGCTCGCCCAAGACCACCGGCGGCGGCTCGATGCAGATCGACGGCTACATGGGCGTCGTGCACATCGGCTACGACGTCTGGCTGGACACCGCTGCGAATTTCCGTCAGCGCCTGGTCGACGGTGACACCTGGGGCTCGGCCCTGGTCGACTTCTTCTCCTGCGCTGACGACACCAGCGTCTACGGCGACCTGGACTTCCAGGCCACCGCCTACCCCAGCAACGCGGTTCCGGTGGTTGATTCCTTCGATGTCAGCGAGACCGACGGCACCGCGCCGCTGACGATCGACTGCACAACCACGGCGCACGACGACGATGGCACGATCGCGCTCTATGAATATTTCATGACCGGCTACGATTACGGGCGCGCTTCGCCCACCCTGGCTGGCGCCGGGCGCGCCAGCATCAGCCACACCTACCGCCGGCCGCACAGCTACACCGCGCGCGTCGAGGTGGTGGACGCCTACGGCATGCGCGCCCGCGCCGAGCGCACCATCGACGTGGCCCCGCATCCGGACCACGTGCTGCGTATCAACTGCAACGGCGAGACGGAT
The DNA here is from genome assembly GCA_041641915.1 of Planctomycetota bacterium. GTDB lineage: Bacteria > Planctomycetota > UBA11346 > UBA11346 > UBA11346 > SLQH01. The sequence continues at coordinate 3,492 of JBEPXK010000322.1, read as the reverse complement.
GCCTACGACAGCCAGGGCCGGCTGTGGCTGCACGATCAGCCGTACCGCAGCGGCACCTGGGGCTGGACCTGCGGCAAAATCAGCGGCCAGAGCTCGGACAACGGCGTCGCCGGCACCGAGGACGACTTCCTCTACCAGCGCGCGCAGGCGACCAGGCGGGACGACAAACCGCTGAGCTACAAGATCCCGCTGCCGGATGGCGCCTACCAGGTGGTCCTGCATTTCGCCGACCTGTGGTCGGACGCCGCCGGCGAACGCGTCATGGACATCGCGATCGAGGGCGACGCGGTGCTCACCGACTTCGACCCGTACACCGTCGTCGGTGCGAACACCGCGACGACGCGCGCCTTCGACGTCACCGTCGCCGATGGCGAGCTGACCATCGTGTGCAGCTACGACGAGGAGGACGTGTCGCGCGCCTTCATCAGCGCCATCGAGATCCTGCCGTCGGGCACCGTGCGCACCGTGACCCTGCGCGTCGAAGACGCCGAGGGCGCGACGCCGGTGGGCACCGTCGACTGCGACGGCCTGATCGAGCGCGACCTCGGGCCCTCGACACCGCAAGCCGCGTTCGAGGAATTACGCACAACCGTCGACCACGGGTTCGTCTTCACCTGCTTCACGGCGCCAGGTGGCGAAGGCTGATGGTGTAAGGCGACCGCAACCACTCATCGGGGCCGGATGCCTGCATGGGAAACCCGTCCGCATGTCAAATGGCCCGCCGACAATGAACGCTCCTGGGCAATCCTGGTAAGGGCGAGCACGGCGCATGGTTGGACCTGCCCGCGCGCCGCGATGCCGGCGAACGGATCGACAGCTCAGCCATCAACAAACACCGAAACGACTGCGTGCGTCTCGCCGCCGTCATCCCCGGCGATACCAGGGTTGCGCTGATCGAACGCGTCCAAGCCGACATCGTCGGTCTGATCGATGGCCTCGGCGAAAATGCGATCCCGCCCAAAGACCTCGGTTTGGTCGACATCACCATGGCCGACATCCTGGAAGTGCTCCGCAGCGTCCATATGTGCGATCGCCATGCGCGCGATGACGCCTGGGTCGCCGTGCGACGGCGCGCCTCGCCTCTGCCTCGGGGGTCATGCGCCTCCTCAAGCAGCGGAGCGACGGCTGTGCTCAACCCGCACCGTCGGGCGGCGGCGCGAAGGCCACCGTCTGATCGAGTCCGCGGTCGGCCGCCGGCAAGCTGGCGCTGCCGCTCGCATCGGTCGCTACGGAGGCGTCGTCGCCCTCATCCCCGAGGGCCACACGCTCGACCAGATAATCCGCCAGCGCCGCACCCGCGCCATCGGCGAGCACGAAAGTGAGCTGCCGCTGCGGGCCGCTACCCGTCACCGTCACGGTATGCGCCTCGCGTAGCGTTTCACTGCCATCGCTGACGTACACGTACACGGTTTTCGCGCCCGGCGTCTGGTAGACATGGCTGGCTTGCAGACCGTCTGTGCGCACACCGTCGAATTCCCACCACACGCTGAGCGGGTCGCCGTTGTTGTCGCCAGCGATGGCGCTGGCGTACAGGGTCTGGCCCGTGGCGACGGTCTCGGGCTCGAAGCTGACCGCGACCCAGGGCGTGTAATTGCCGGTAAAGGGGATCTTCACATCGACCGTGGTCGCCACCGTGGTGGTCCCGTCGTCGACCGAGACCCGCACCGTCCATGAACCGGTATCGCGCGCCAGGTAGGTGTGGGTGACATCGGCGCCGGTGGCGGTATAGGTGTCGGCAAAATCCCAGTGATAGCTCAGGGCGTCGCCATCGCGATCGCTCGCCTCAACGTGGAAGGTGATCGGCACACCGACCGCCTTGTCGCGCGCCCAGCGGATGTCGCTGGACAGGTCGATCGGCTGGCCGTCCACCGTCAGCGCGTCGATGCTGGGCGCGAAGTTCGGCGGCGAGGGCGGCAGGCTCAGCGCCCAGGTGCTGCCGAGGCCGGTGATCACGTCGGCCTGGTTGACGGTGCCGGTACCGTAACCGGACGCGTGTACGGTCGCGCCGGCCAGGGCGATGGCCTGGACGGTGTTCTTCTTGTCGCTCTGCACCGCGTAGGCCCCATTGAAGCCGTAGAGCTCCTCACCCGCGCCGGTCGCGGCATCGAGCACGAGGATCAGGCCGTCGAGGCCGCCGGCATTGCTGAAGGCCGGTTCCGGGGAGATGGCGGCTCCGGCGATGTCCAGCGAGGCCGAGGCAAAGGAGCCGGCGACGGCGACGAGGTCATCGCTGACCGCGATCCCATCGGCGTGATCCCAGTCGCCGCCGCCGAAGGTGATCATGCCGTGGGTACCGAAGGCGGCGGCGCTGCCGTCGCTGCGCGCGAGCGCACACACCACGCCGTCGCTATCGCCGCGGTTGCCCAACGACGGCCCATCGCCGATGCGCGCCGCGGTGCTGCAGGTGCTGACCGTGTAGACCCGGGAGCTGTTGACCGCCAGGGCCTGGACGCCGAGCGCCACGCGCTGCACGCCACCGGCAAAGGTGCTCAGTGCCGCACCGCTTGCCGCATCGATAGCGGCGCAGTAACCGGTGCCGTCGGCCCCGAGATCGCCGTCACCGGCGTTGGCGCCGATACCGAAGTCACTTGCCCATGTCGTTCCACCGAGGTAGGCGACTCCATCCGCGAGGGCCACGCCGATACCGTAGTCGTTGCCGTGGCTGGCGGCCAGCAGCAGGCCATCGCCATCGAAGGCCGACAAGCCGGCACCGGTGCCGGGGTCCAGCGAGGCGATGAAGACATCGCGGTCGTTGAGGTCGTCGTCGTCGGGATCGTTGATGATCGCCAAGGGGCCGTCGCCGGCCGCCGCGCCGATCCCCAGATCGGTGGACAGGAATTCGCCGATCACGACCACGCGCGTGCCGTCCGCGGCGATGGCCTGACACTGATCGGCGGCACTGCCGGCGACACGCTGCATGCCGCCGGTGCCGAAACCGCTGACAGCACCGCCGTCAGCTCGGGCCAGCGCCAGGACGAAGCCATCCTCCTCGCCGATATTGCTCTGCGAGGGGCCGCTCTGGTCGATCTGCACGTGGTCGCTGCGGGAATATCCACACACGTACACCGTATCGCCCGCGACGCAGATACCGGTGGCGAACTCATTGCTGCTGCCGCCGAAAGTGGCCGTCCAGCCGTAGGAGCCGTCGGCATCGATACGCGTCACCGCGACATCGGTGTTCCCTGCACCGCTATGCAGGTCGCTACCCGGGCCGGGATCGAAATCGCGGCCGGCACTGGCCGAGCTGAAGGACCCGGCCAGATAACGATTGCCGTCGCCATCGACGGCGATCGCCTCCAGACGGTAGTTGGGCGTGGCAAAGCCGGTGTCTGCGGCTGGCAGAGCGGCGGCGAGCAGTAGCAGGACCACGAAGCAGGGCGTGTACGCGGGCATGGCGGGTTCTCCTTGTCGACCACTAGGAGCCCGCCGCCCTGGCGAGGTGAGCATCGCTGGCGCATCCCGCGACACAGCTGTCGCACACACGCGGACGCG
>JBEPXK010000321.1:0-4995 GCA_041641915.1 Planctomycetota bacterium | reverse complement strand
TCCGGCCGCGTTTTCTGCGGGCCTACGGCCCATTTTCGCAGAAAAGCACCCCTCGGTCGGCCGGTCGCCCAGCCAAGCCTGGCTGGGCTCCACTCGCTGGCGGTACCGAGGTTTGGAGCTCTGAGGGACCCGTCACCCTTGGGTCGTGGGCGGAGGCCCACCTCCGGTTACACGGCCGTTCCTGTCGGAGGGCCGAGCTTAGGATTGCGTTCGCTTGGGATTAAGTTCTGATCAAGCGGGGAGCCGAGGCATGGCCAGTAGACTGCAGCAGCCAATGCGATCGGGATCCAGGTGCCGGGCTGGTGTGCGCTGCCGACGGTCCGTTCGGACGGCCCTGTTTGTGGTCGTGGTCGGCAACCTCACGGGTATGGAATCTTCGCGTTGGCTCACGACTGGCGGTCCCGCGTTGGCTGACGCGCCTCCGACCGACAGCGAAGTCGCCTGTATCGAATGGGCCAATGCCGTTCGCCGGAACCCCGGTCGCGTGTCGGATGTATTGCTGGCCCGCGCGCGTTTCGCCCTCCCCTTGACGCTCGGCCCGGTAGACTGGCACCGCTGCCGCAGCGAGCTGGTTGCCGGCCGTCCGGCGCCGTACCTGGTGATCAATCCGGCTTTGTACACGGCGGCACGCAATCACGCCCACCATCTGCTCGCGCACGCCGGGTCCGGCAGCGGCGAATCGACGCGGGAGGCGGGTTACGCCAGCGTCAGCCCGTATATGCGTATGGCCGCGGCCGGCTATCGCGGGGTCTCGATCGGGGAGACCCCATTGATGACGAACACCATGGGCCCGGCGCTCCTCGCCATGCTCGTCGATCCCGGTTCCGGCGCCGGCGGCATGGCACCGCTGCGGGTCAGGCGGACCTCCCTGCTCGACTATCGGGCCAACGAGGCGGGCTTGTCGTTGGTCGGGGGAGGCGGGTCATCAGTGGCCGTTATGAATTATGGCCGCTGTTACGCGCCCCGCCTGCTCGGTGGGGTGATCTACCGCGATGCCAACCGCAACGGCCGTTACGATCCCGGTGAGGGCGTCGGCGGGGTCCGGGTCACCACCTCGCACGAAGGGCTCGGCGGTACCTGCAGTTGGTCGAGCGGGGGGCTGCGGCTCGAGCTCAGCGACCGCATGTCTTTCCGGTGCACGGCCAGCCACGACGGGAAGACATACACCCGCGCCTTCGATGCCGGTGTCGAGCCCGCCTGGTTGGAATGGCGTTTGCCCCAGGACGATGACCACGCCGTGGTCGAGGGGCTGATCGCGGCGGTGGAAGGGGCCCAGGGCCCCGCCCGCGATCGGGCGGCGATCCACCTCTGGTGCATCAGCCGCGGCTGTGGCTGCAGTGCCGAGCAGGAACGACGGATCGCAGCGCTGTGCGAATCCGTGGTCGGCGAGCTCGCCGCAGCGCGCAGTGCGGTGCGCGCTGCACTCTACTGGCAGGACGCGCAGCGATTTGCCAGCGCCCTGGCAAGCCGATCGTCTGCCTACCGGGATACCGCGGCCGCTCGCTGGTTCATCGATGCCCGACGCATCGCGCCGGTCTATCGCCGGGCTGGTGCCCTGGCCGCAGCCCTGCGGGGCGGTGCGGCGGCGAACCAGGCCTTGCTCGCGGCACTCGATCGCGAACTCGCCCTGGTCGCTGGCGACCTGCAAGCGTCGGAGTTCCTCGATCTGGCCTCGGCGATCACCGGCTTCCTCGCCGCAGTCCACGACCAGACCCGCACCGTCCAGCGCTGAGTCGTCTCCGGGATTGTCGCGCTGTGGGTGGGGCGCATGATCTGAGGCCACGTAGAGGAAACGCGACCGCATTGCCTGTTTGAGCGCAGCCCGGCCAGATTCGGCGGCGATGCGGGCGCGGCCCGCGTTGAGGGGTAGGAGGAATCACCACTGCCGCGCATGCCCATCGCGATCCGCAATCTTGTCGCCCGTGAAGCCACCGACCGTTACCGGGTGGCGCCGCACGTGCATCAGGTCACCCAGATTTACTACTGCCACAGCGGAACATTGCTGGTCGAGGTCGGTGACCGGCGCCATGAGCTGCTCGCCGGCGAGGGCATGCTGATCCGACCGGGCGTGGTGCGGGCCTGTGCCAGCGGGGCTCCGGCCCCCGTCTATGTCTTCGCGTTGTTCGAGGATCGGGGCCTGGACCTCGCCGCGGCGCACCATCGCTTGTGGCGCCCCGATGACACGCTGCGTCCCGACCTTGAGGCCCTGGTGCGCGAGAACCTGAGCGTGGGGGGGTCCGACAGCGAAGCCTTGTGCACCGCGTTGCTGGTGCGCTTGCTTATCGGCCTGCGCCGGGAGATGGTCACGACCCAACCGCCGCGCCACCACGGCCAGGCCAGTCTGGTCGAGCGCGTCGATGCGGTGATGAAGCGCAACCTCCACCGCCCGCTGACCCGCGAGCAGTTGGCCGAGGCCCTGGCCATCAGCCCGGCGCATCTCGCCCGCCTCTACCGCGCCGGCACCGGGAGCAGCCTCCATCAGCGTCTGCACGAATTACGTCTTCAGCAGGCCTGTCTGTTGCTGCGCGATTCGACGCTCGCGGTCGAGCGCATCGCCCGCGATGTCGGCTACCGCAGTTCCAGCCATTTCACCAAAGCGTTCAAAGCCAGCCTCGGGCTCACGCCCAGCGCCTATCGGCGCTCTGCCCAGCGATGAACGGCGGGTGCCGGCTCAGGCCCAGCGGGCACGAGCAGGCACCCGCCGCTTGCGGGGCCCCATCGCGAGCGACTTGCGGGGCCCCATCGCGTGCGATGGGGCTGGCGCCAGAGGGATGGCGGTCGGATCGGCAACGCCGATCCGACCACCCGTGGATCGGCTTGGCCGATCGACGGGAATCCTGACCAAGCCAGAGGGGTAGGTCCATTCGTAGGCGAATGGACCGTAGGGGCGAAGCCCCTGAGTATAGCGCAGTGATCGGATATCGCCAATGCATGATCGACGATCGCCATTTCGCCAGGGTATTGTGCCGACATGCGCGCGGCGGTGATCGGATGCGGCAGTATCGGGCCAGCCCATATGGCGGCGCTGACCGCCGATCCGCGCGTGCGGTCGGTGGTGGCCTGCGATCGGATCGCACAGCGCGCTCGGCGTTGTGCTGGCGCGGGGCCGTGGAGCGCCGACGCCGACGCGGTGATCGCTGACCCGGCGATCGATCTGGTCTGCATCTGCACCCCGCACCCCGAGCACGCGGCCCTCGCGCTGAGGGCACTCGCTGCCGGCAAGCACGTCCTCTGCGAGAAGCCCCTCGCGGCCGATCCCGACGAGCTGGCGGCGATGTGTGCGGCCGCGGCGGATGCGCGCCCGGGCGTTTTGGCGGCGGGGGTGTTCCAGCACCGGTTCTCGCCGTTGGCGCGAGCGCTGCGGGCGGCGCTCGCCACGGGCGCCTTCGGTGCCGTGTGCGCGACTGCGATGGATTTCCGCTGCACTCGCGACGCCGATTACTACAGGCACGATCCGTGGCGCGGGACTTGGGCCGACGAAGGTGGCGGCGTGCTGCTCAATCAGGCGATCCACACCCTCGATCTGTGGCTGTGGTTCGTCGGCGCACCGGTGGCGGTGCGGGCCGAGGTCGAGAACCGGTGGACCGCGGCCTTCTGCGAATGCGAGGACCGTATCGTCGGTGAAATCGATTTCGCCAGCGGGGTGACCGGCGCCTTCGCGGCGCTGAACGAGCGTGACAGCGGCTGGCATACGCGCATCACGGTGCGCGCCGAGCACGGTGGTTTCGTCTACGACAGCGATGGCGGCGGCCGTCTGCATGCACTCGACCACCGTGACCCGGCACTGATGCACGGCCTGTACCAGTGTGCCGCCCAGATCGCCGCGCAGCGGGCCCGCCCCTTGCCCGGCAAGGCGTGCTACGGCAATCTCCACGCGGCGCAGGTCGCCGACCTGCTTGACGCGATCGAGTCCCGGCGGGCGGTCGCGGTCGATTTCGCCGCCGCGGCGGTGGCCAACCAGGCCGTGCTCGGCGCCTATCATGCCGCCGCCACCGGAACGACGGCGGAGCTGCCGGTGACCGGTTACCGCCAGCCGCCGCCGGCGCGGCCACCATCTGCGACCTCGACCTGCTAGGAGCGACACAGTGGACGACGTGAGACTCGGGATCATCGGCATCGGCAACATGGGCCATGGCCATATCGGCAATATCCGGGGCGGGCAGGTGCCCGGCTGTCGGGTGGCCGCCCTCTGCGACGTCGACCCGGCGGCCTACGCCGATATCGATGGCGACTACGCCCGCTTCACCGACAGCAAGGCGCTCATCCGCTCCGGCGAGGTCGACGCCGTGCTCATCGCCACCCCGCACTACGACCACACCACCATCGGCATCGACGCGCTGCGCCAGGGCCTGCATGTGATGGTCGAGAAGCCGATCAGCGTGCACAAGGCGGACTGCGAGCGACTGATCAAGGCCTACGAGCAGCGGCCGCGGCGCGAGCAGGTGTTCGCGGCGATGTTCAACCAGCGGACCAACCCCCGCTACCAGCGGATTCGCGAGCTGATCCACCGCGGCGAACTCGGCGCGATCCGCCGCGTCAACTGGGTGATCACCGACTGGTTCCGCACCTTCGCCTATTACGCCTCCGGCGGCTGGCGTGCGACCTGGGACGGCGAGGGCGGCGGGGTGCTGCTCAACCAGTGCCCGCACCAGCTCGACCTGTTGCAATGGCTGGTGGGCATGCCACAGCGGGTCCGGGCGCATTGCCGTTTCGGCCAATGGCACGAGATCGAAGTCGAGGACGACGTCACCGCCTACCTCGAGTTTCCCGACGGCGCCACCGGCGTGTTCGTGACCACCACCGGCGAGGCGCCGGGCACCAACCGGCTCGAGATCGTCGGCGAGCGCGGCAAGCTGGTCGAGGAGGCTGGGACGCTGCGCTTCACCCGCAACGAGGTGGAGATGAGCGCGTTCTCGCGCAGCACCGATCAGGGATTCGGCAAGCCGCCGGTATGGAATTGCGAGATCCCCATCCAGGGTCATGGCGGTGGACACG
>JBEPXK010000320.1:0-5010 GCA_041641915.1 Planctomycetota bacterium | reverse complement strand
GCCACCAGCTGACCGGTGCTGAAGGCGACGAACACCTGCTTGCCGTTGGTCGCGGGGGTCGCGGCGGCGTAGAGGATCTCGTCCCAGCGCGCGTCCATCGAGTCGACGAGATAGTCTTCGGTGCCCTTGCCCAGGGGGATGTCGGTCTGCCAGACGATGTCGCCGTTGGCGAGGTCGAGGCAGTAGACGGCGCGGTCGTCCTGGTTGGCGCCGGTGGCCACCACCTTGTCGCCCCAGATGATGGGGCAGGCCCAGCCGGGCAACGACAGTTCCTTGGCCCAGCGGATGTTGGTCTTTTCGCCTTCATTCCAGCTGCTGGGCAGCGAGCCGCCTTCGTAGACCCCGGTGCCGTCATCGCGGAAGACGGGGCAGTTGGCGGAGGAATCGTCGGGCATGCTCGGCGTGGCCGCTGCGGCCACGGTGGCGCAGACGGCGAGCAGGCAGGTGAGAGTGGTACGCATGCGGTGCTCCCTGGGGCATCTGGCCCCGGATGAGGAATGCGACAGGCTATGGCATGAACCTGCTTCGGCAAGATAGGGCCGCAGAGTAATACCCCCGGCGTCGGATTCTCGTTGATGCGCGCTGGGCGCACAGGCCCGGCTGGCGCGCGCTTGCGCACCCGCCGGGCGCTGGCACACCTGCGCGATGCAGCGCTATGATGTGATCGTGGTCGGCGGCGGCCACGCCGGGATCGAGGCCGCGTCCGCCGCCGCCCGGATCGGCGCGCGGGTGGCCCTGCTCACTGGCGATCCGCGCGTCATCGGCGCGATGAGCTGCAACCCGGCCATCGGCGGCCTGGCCAAAGGGCAGTTGGTGCGCGAGATCGACGCCCTCGGCGGTCTGATGGCGCGGGCGGCCGACGCCACCGGGATCCACTTCCGCCTGCTCGGCCGCAGCAAGGGCCCGGCGATGTGGAGCCCGCGCGCGCAGTGCGATCGCCATGCCTACGTGGCGTACATGGTCGCGGCCCTGGCGGGCGATCCCGGGATCACGATCGTCGCCGGCGAGGCGGCCGCGGTGCTCCTCGACGACGCGCGCCGGGTGCGGGGGGTCGGCTGCAGCGACGGGAGCGAACTGCTGGCGCCGGCGGTGGTGCTGACGACCGGCACCTTCCTCGACGCGCTGATGCACCAGGGCTGCGAGACCACCCCCGGCGGGCGGGTGGGCGAGCACGCCGCGGTCGCGCTCAGCGCCTCGCTGCGCGGGCTCGGTCTGCCGCTGCATCGGCTCAAGACCGGAACCCCGCCGCGGCTGCGCGCCGGAAGCATCGATTACACCTGCTGTATCGAGCAGCCCGGCGACCCGGATCCGCGGCCCTTCGCCTTCGCCGGTCCTGCCGGCGCGCCGAGCCCGGCCGGGCATGGCCACAAGACGCCGCAGGCGTCGCTCAGAGGATCAGCAGCGGGAGATGGAGGCGTCGCGGTCAGCAACCAGGTGCTGTGCTGGTCCTGCACCACCACGCCGGAGGCGCACGCGTTGATCCGGGCCAACCTCGAGCGCGCGCCACTGTACAATGGGCAGATCCGGTCCACCGGACCGCGCTACTGCCCGTCGATCGAGGACAAGGTGGTCCGCTTCGCTGATCGCGCGCAGCACCATCTCTTCCTCGAGCCGGAGGGCCTGGAGACCGACGCGATCTACGTCAACGGCCTGGCCACCAGCCTGCCGATCGACGTGCAGGCCGCGCTGCTGGCCGCGATCCCGGCGTTGCGTCGGGCCGAGGTGCTGCGCTACGGTTATGCGGTCGAGTACGACGCGGTGCGCACCGAGGCGATCGACCATCGGCTGGCGGTGCCGGCCGTGCCGGGGCTCTATCTCGCCGGGCAGATCAACGGCACCTCCGGCTACGAGGAAGCTGGCATCCAGGGTCTGGTCGCCGGCGCCAACGCCGCGCTCTGGCTCGCGGGGCGTGATCCGTTGGTCCTCAGCCGGGCCGATGCCTACGGCGGGGTGCTGATCGACGATCTGGTTGTCTGCGTGCCGGAGGAGCCCTACCGCATGTTCACCAGCCGGGCCGAGCACCGGCTGTATCTGCGCGCCGACAACGCCGATCGCAGGCTCGCGCATCTGGCCGCGCGCGCGGGCCTGATCGACGCGCAGCGGGCGCGCGCGGTGAGCGACAAGGCTGCGCGCATCGCCGCGGTCGTGGCCGCGGTCGAGCCCGCGCTCGCGGCGCGCGTCGCCGGTTCCGGTCTCGATCTCGCCGCGACCCGGACCCTGGTCCCGGCGCTCGCCGGGCTGCCGCCGGAGCTGGCCGAGGGGGTGTGGATCGAGCTGCGCTACGCCGGCTACCTCGAGCGTCAGCGCGCGCGCATCGAACGGATGCAGGCTCATCGCGACGTCCGCCTGCCGCCGGATCTCGACTACGCTGCGGTGCCGGCGCTCTCGGCCGAGGGTCGGCGGTGTCTGGAGCAGCGTCGGCCGGGCACCCTCGGCGAGGCCGAACGCCTCGGCGGGGTCAAGCAGGCAGACGTGGAGAACCTCTGGGCGCATCTGCAGCGGCGTCCGGGTCTGTAACACGCTGGCCGCGGTGCTGTCCACGGCCCTGCAGGAATGCTTTGGGTGCCGGTGCGCCGGCCTATCATGAACGGAAGCGCTCCTGTTCCGAGCGCGAGGATTGGAGGTCGTCATGTTGCCGCTACTGGTCGGAGTGGCATTGGTCGGCGCCTGCGTCGCTGCGGCGTTGACCGGGGAACCGATGTGGATCGTGCCGGCGCTCGTCGGGGTGTTGTTCGTCTCCCCGCTATGCATGTGTGCCCGGCGCTGCCCCCATTGCGGGCGGATGATCCTCGACGGCGAGGATGGTGATTGCTCGGGCTGCGGCGGTACCCGGCGGCATCTGACCGAGGACTGAAGCGCGGCGCGCCGCGCCGCTGGCGTGGTGAACGCACGGCGGTATGACGCCGGCATGGACACACGGGGCGAACGACTCGAGCAGCTGGCCTCGCAGCTGCGGCATCACGATGAGCTCTATTATCGCGAGAACCGTTCGGCGATCTCCGACGCCGCCTACGACGCGCTGCGGCGGGAATACGACGACCTCGCCGATCAGCTCGGTCTCGACGCCGACGCACGCTACACCGCCTCGCTCGGCGACGACCACGTCGCCGGTTTCGCCACTGTTGCGCATCGGGTGCCGATGCTCTCGCTCGAGAAGGCGGCCACCCGCCCCGACCTGCTGCGCGAACCGGGGCGCGACCTGGCGCCGGACCAGGTGCCGGATGATGATCGGCGTCGTGAGACCGCGCTCGGCCGCCTGGAGCGGTGGGCGGAGCGCCTGCAGCGCGAGCTGGGTATCGAGCGGCCGCAGCTGAGCGTGGAGCCGAAGATCGACGGCATCTCGGTCACCGTGCTCTACGTCGACGGGCGGCTCGATCTGGCCGCCACCCGCGGCGATGGCCGGCGCGGCGACGTGATCACCGAACAGGTGCGCGCCGTCGGCGCCTTCCCGGCCACGATCGATTGCCCCGGCCGGCTCGAGGTGCGCGGCGAGCTCTATCTGCCGCGCCCGGCCTTCCGCGCGCTCAACCAGCGGCTGGAGGCCGCGGGCGGTACGCCGCTGGTCAACCCCCGCAACGGCTGTGCCGGACTGATGAAGCGCAAGCAGGCCGATTCGCTGCACGACAGCGGCGTGCGCGCCTTCGCCTATGCCATCGCCTGGTGCGAGGGGGTGGAGTTGCCCGTCAGCCAGGGCGAGCGCCTGCGGTGGCTCGGTGCGCAGGGCTTCACCATCCACCCCGACGCGGCCGGGGTGACCGGTATCGCCGCGGCCTATGTCCACTGCCTCGCCGCCGCGGCGCATCGCGACGCCTACGACCACGACATCGATGGAATGGTGGTCAAGCTCGACGATACCCGGATCTACGCCGCGCTCGGCGCGACCAGCCATCACCCGCGGTGGGGCATCGCCTACAAGTTTCCGCCGGAGCGGCGCGCAACCTTGCTGCGCGCGGTGAAGATCCAGGTCGGCAAGAGCGGTAAGCTGACGCCGGTGGCCGAGCTCGAGCCGGTGCTGCTCGCCGGCACCACCGTCGCGCGGGCCTCATTGCACAATTTCCGCGAGCTGCGGGCCAGAGACGTGCGCATCGGCGACACCGTGGTGGTGGAGAAGGCCGGCGAGATCATCCCTCAGGTGGTGGCGGTGCTCGCCGACCGTCGGCCGGCCGACGCCCAGGCGCCGGCGATCCCCGCGAACTGCCCGAGCTGCGGTGCGCAGACGGTGAGCGAAGACGTGTTCGTCTACTGCCCGAACCCCGGCTGTCCGGATCAGGTCCGCGAACGTCTGACCCATTTCGCCGGACGCCAGGCGATGGACATCGATGGCTGCGGTCCGGCGGTGATTGACCAGCTGATCGCCCACGACCTGGTCCGCGATCCGGCCGATCTGTTCGCGCTCACCCGCGAGGACCTGCTGCAGCTTGAACGCATGGGGCCCAAGCGCGCCGACAACCTGTTGCGGGCGCTCGCCCGCTCGCGCTCGCGCGGGTTGCATCGGGTGCTGGCCGGGCTCGCGGTGCGTCATCTTGGCCTGAGCACGGCCGAGGCGCTCGCCCGTCACTTCGGCTCTGCCGCGGCTCTGCGTGATTACGCCCTGCGCTATGCCGCCGGTGACCCGGTGGTCCGGGCCGAGATCGCGGCCAGCGGGCGGATCACCGGCATCAAGCGCGGCAAGGCCGACCGTCTGTTCCCCGCCATCGCCGCCGCGGCCGAGACGGTGCGCGCGCTGCCGGACCTGCGCGGGCTCGACCGGGTGGTCAGCGCCCGGGGCGTAGGCCCGGCGACCTGGGCCCGGGTCGCCGACCATTTCGCCGATCCGGCCGCGCTGGTCGACTTCGCCGAGCGTTACCGCGATGGCGATGCGCAGGCGCGCGATTACATCGAGCCGGCGGGTAAGACGATCGCCGGGGTCGACGCGCTCACTGCCGGGGTGATCTTCGCCGCCCTCGCCACCCCGGCGATGGGATCGATCCTCGACCGCCTCGCCGAATGGGGCGTCGATCTGGATGCGCC
>JBEPXK010000319.1:0-5018 GCA_041641915.1 Planctomycetota bacterium | reverse complement strand
CGCTACTCGCGTTGCCCACACGAAACGTCGAGGAGCCCTCCGTCTTTGCCCCCGTCAGGTCATGGCGCCGCCTGCGGCCTGCGGCCCGACGGGCGTCGGGCCGCAGGAACGGCGGTCTCAGGCGCAGATCAAGCCGGCCCGCTGGGCCTGGCCATCGTAGCGGGTGACCTGCAGCCAGGCCAGGCCGCTGCCATCGGGCACCTGGACGCGCTGGGGCTGATCGCGCGGCACGAACCACGCGGCCCGGGTCGGTTGGCGGTCGCGCCAGGCACAGGCGATGAGCGGTTCGAGCCCGGCGACCAGGCTCACATCGAAGCTCAGGGTGCGGGGGTCGGCCGTGACCGGTCGCAGGCGCAGCACGCTGTCGGCGATGTGCAGCTGGTCGCGGGCCGGATCGCAGGTGAAGCTGCGGTCGAGGCTGGCGGGGATGGTGGCAGGGGTCGCGGCTTCGGTCGTCGTGGCGTTGTCGACGGCGAACAGGCCGGTGAGGATGAGCGGGGTGAGGAGATAGAGGCGCATGGTGAAGCTCCGGAACACAGGGTCTGCGCCCGGGCCACGCGGCCCGGAACGCGGGAGAAGGAACCTGGATCTGGAGCTCTCAGCGCAGCAGCACGACGCTGCGCAGGAAGGGCAGGCGCGGATGCGGGTCCGACGCCATCGGCCGGACGCGGCGCGGTGGCGGCAGGCGGTGGGCGCCCGTGTCGAGGCGGAGCGGCCGGTTGACGGCTGCGTCGTGGGGGGCCGGTCGCACGGTCTGGACGGCGACCCGATCAGCGCCCTCGCTCGCAGCGGCGGGCGCAGACCAGGTCCAGCCGCCGAGCAACAGGACGGCGGCGAGGGTGGTCAACGAGCGTGTCAGGCTGCGTGCCATGGTCCCGCTTTCGCATCCAGCGTGCCGATGATGGGCGTCGTGTTGTTACCGTTGTCTGGACAAGAGCTTGTCGCGTTCTGGCGCCCTGTGGCGGTCGGCCTGGCCGTGTCGCTGTGACCGGGTTCGCAGCCGCGGTGTGCCTTTTGTCGGGGCATCGGGCAGGCCGGTGACGAGGTGAGGCTGGCCATCGCCAGGAGAAGACGCATGCCCGGGCACCGGCTTACATCGCTGCCGGCGCCCGGTACGGGCCGTGTATCAGCGCGGGAAGATGCAGGGGCGCATTGCGGTGAAGGACTCACCCGGGGCGAGGAAGCCGATGGTGTGCGGCAGCGTGGGGTCCAGTTCGTCGAAGACCTGGTAGTCACCGTCGTCGTACGGCGTGAGGCTGATGTCGTGGTCACAGACGGCGTCCTGGTCGATGAGCACGCCGTCGGCATCGTAGGCGGCCACGGCGATGCTGCGCGTGCCGACCGGGGTCGAGCCGGCGGTATAGGCGCGCAGGGTCCAGGCGCAGGTGGTGGCCCAGATCAGGTCGTCTTCGGAGTCTCCGAATCCGTAGTAGACGTCCTTCCATGCGCTGGCGGCAGTATCGTAGTAGTAGTGCTCGCCCGGTTCGGTCTTCTCGACCACAATGCTGCGGCCTGGGGAGTCGGCGTAGTAGATCCAGGTCAACGGCCGATCCGGGGTGGTCATGTGGACTACGAAGGAGCTGTTGGCCTCGACGGTCTGCGGCTGCGGCAGGTCGACGGTGTGGAAGCCGACGCCGTCGGTGGTTCCGCTGGTCGAGCTCAGCGCGGTCGCCCCGGTGGCCAGATCCTCGAGCGAGGCGTAGAGGGAGACGGTGTAGGCGACAGCCGCGTCGGTCTCGAAGCCGAACGAGCCGATCGTCACCGCCGTGTCGCCGACGGCGTAGACGGTGGCGGCCTGGTATTCGTCGGCGTCGGCCGGTTTGTAATCCGGCCCGGTGGCACTGCCGTAGCAGTGGGCGTAGACATCGACCTCGGCGCGCGGCGCCAGGCGGTAGGCGGCGGCATGGTTAAGGACCGAGTCGAAGGCGAGCCAGAAGTAGGTCGGGCAGGTTGGTACCGGATGGCTCTGCTTGACCAGCCAGGCGCCGGGTTCGGGCGCGGCGGTGGCGACGGAGTCGTCCCAGCCGATGAAGTTGATCGCGTGTCCGCCGAGACCGCCCTTGGGCGTGTCGCCGTCATCGTAGTAGGTGCCGAGATCATCGGCGTCGTCATCATCGGCGGTGAAGGCGGCGTCGCGATGGCCGAAGCTGACGTAGACCGCGCCGTGGTCGATGATCCACTGCTTGATCGCGTCGCTCTGCGCCTGGACGTCGTCCCACATCAGCGCCTGGCGCAGGCGGTAGGCGGCGGCGTAGTGGCCGCGGGCGGGCCACAGCGGTGTTTCACCGTCGGCCTCGTAGTAGTCATCGTTGTCATAGAACGTGCCGGCGTAGCGGTAGGGGCGCCCGTCGGCGATATCGTCGCTGAAGGAGTCGGTGGTCGGGGTTTCGGGCACCGGGCCGTGGAGACGGGCCATGTGGGCCAGCGGCACCTGCCAGTGACCACCGGTGTTCGGTTCGCGCAGGTAGCCCGCTTCGATCTTGGCAGTCGAGCTCCAGCTGTGGTTGCCGCCGTGGCCGCGGGTTTCGTTCAGCCGCAACCACTGCTGCGACAGGTCGAGGTCATTCGGGTTGCCGGTCCAATGGCCATGGACCAGCAGGCTGGACTCCGCCGAGACCATCGCGGCGAAGCTCCAGCAGGGCCCCGGCCCGACCTGGTCCTCGACGCGGGTGTTGACCAGCTGTTGACCGTCAACGTCGCGCAGGTCGTAGGCCGCGGGCAGATCGGCGCTGGCAAGTTCGGCGAGGCAGCAGGCGAGCAGGGCCGGCAACAGGAGGAAGCGCACAGGCATGTCGTCTCCAGGGCTGTGGTTGTCCGGGAACTCGGCATGTATGGTGGTTCTGACGCGTGGGGTCGGCCCGTTGGCACGAGTGTGTGATCGGCCGGCGGGCCGGGGGGCGACGGGCTCACGGGGCCGGGGGGATGCCCTCCGGGCCGGCCCGGTGCAACGCGCGGATGCTCGCCGGCTCGAGCACCCGGGAGTAGATGGCCAGATCGTGGTAGACGACCGGCCAGGGCAGCGTCGTGTCGTCGTTGAGAGCGAGGCCCGGCAGCACGAGGTGGACCGGCTCGCTGGAGGCCGCCAGCGGTCCGCCGGTGCTGAACGCGCCGGCTTCGCCGTTCACGTGGACCCGGATGTCGTTGCCGTCTTGGATCAGGACCAGGTGGACCAGGCCGTCGTCGCGCGCGGTGGCGAAGATCGCCGCATCTGCGGTGAAGATGCGGCGGTGCAGCATTGTCCCGTTGGTGTCCGGTTGCGACAGCGTGAACAGGACCAGCCGTTCGATCCGGCGCTCCGGTCGCGGCGCCTCCAGCCACAGCGCGACGGTCCAGCGCCCGGGGGTGCCCAGCAGGGGGTCGAGCTCTGGGATGGCGGCTTCGCTGCGCAGGGGGCTGTCACCAGGCAACGCGACGGCGCCGGGCCGCGCTTCCAGGGCGTACGGATTGTCGGCTCTGAGCGGGGGTGCATCGCCGTCGCCGTTCACCCGGCCGTCTGCGTAATCGCTGAAGTCGTAGTGCACCAGCGGCGTGGCGTGGGCGGGGGCGGTGGGCCGGGGTATGCCGCTGGACCGGTCGTCGAGGACCAGATGCTGCCCGGCGTGGACGTTCGGCGTCGCGCCGGCGCAGCGGGCCGCGACCGTGCCCTGGTCGACATAGAGCAGAGAGCGCTGCGCCGCCACACGGAAGCGGAAGCGGGTGCCCACGGCGCTGACGCGGCCGTGCGGACTGACGATCGTGAACGGCGACGCGGCGGACCGCGGGCGTTCGATCCGGGCCGCGAGCGTGCCGCGTTGCATCCGCAGCAGACCCGGTTCCTCGCCCAGGGTCAGCCGGGCGGGCCCGGTCAGGCGCCAACTCGTTCCACGGGCGTCGCGTACCCGCAGCTGGGCGCCGTGCCCCAGGTGCAGACGGTCGCCGGCCAGCAGCTGTCCACCGCTGCTGGCCGGCTGTGGCGCGATCTGGCCTGCGGTCCGGTGCAGGACCTCGCCGCTGAGCGCGACGACGCGCCAGCTCGGCGCACTCGCGGTATCCTGGGCCACCAGCAGTACTACCGCGATCAGCAGGGCAGCGGCAGCGAGCGTGGCGGCGACGGCGCGGCGCAATCGGGGGCCACGGGTCTGCCGCTGGGCCGGAATGCGGTGGGCGTCGTGCAGCAGCGCTTCCAATTCGGTCGCGGCGACGAACCGCGTGGCGAGCGCGGGTTCGGCGGCGACCCGAGCGAGGAAGGATCTGCGCTCGGCCGGGGCGAGGGCGTCGGCGAGGTAGGCTTCGATCAGCGCGTCGTCGCTCATCGAGCGCTTTCGTGTTGCAGGCGACGGTCGATGCACTCGCGCAGCAGGCGGCGGGCGCGCGAGAGCAGGGCGTAGAGCGCCTGCTGGCTGATACTCAACTGCTCGGCGAGCCGGGCATTGGACTGCTCCTCGGCGTAGCGCAGCTGGAAGGCGCGGCGGGCGCGCGAGCCGAGCCGTTGCAGGCAGTAGCGCAGGGCGTCGCGCCGGGCGGCGTCCTGGGCCGATTCGTCAGGCTGGTCGGCCCATGCTGCGGCCAGGATCGCGGCCTCGTTTTCGTATTCGCGATGGCGCTTGGGGTCGGTGCTGGCGAGGTGTTCATAGCGGGCGATGGTCATCGCCCAGGCGAGGAAGTTGCTGCCCGGCCGGAACTGGGGCCACTTCTCGCAGATGACCAGGCAGGTCTGCTGGAACAGGTCCTCGGCGCGTTGTGGCGAGCGGCAGCGCGCCATGCAATAGGCCCAGATCCGGGTGCGATGGTGCAGAACCAGTTGCATGACCTGTTGACGTGTTGTCGTCATGACACCTCTCCCTCTGCCTCTACTCGCGTTGGCGCACGTTTCTGACGCACATTATTGCCTCGATTGCTTGTGACAGCGACAAAGAACAACGTTTTGAAAGAGGCGCTGTCACAAGCCGTCGAGGCACAGGGGGTTCGGGGGACGAAGTCCCCTGATGGAAGAGCAGAAAGGTGGGCCGGAGCCCTATGCTCAACCCTTGGGTTGTGGG
>JBEPXK010000318.1:0-5021 GCA_041641915.1 Planctomycetota bacterium | reverse complement strand
CGACGGTTCGCGCCCACCACCCCAGAGACCCATGTCCGTGACCGATCGCACCGTCCACATCCAGACCTTCGGCTGCCAGATGAATCTGGCCGACACCGAGGACGTGTTCGGCCGGCTCGCTGCGCTGGGCTACCGCGCGGTCAACGACCCCGCGCATGCCGACCTGGTGCTGTACAACACCTGCAGCGTCCGCGATCACGCCGAGGCCCGGGTCCGCGGCCGGCTCGACTATTGGAAGACCCACCGCCGGCCGGGCCAGCGCATCGGGGTGCTCGGATGCATGGCCGAACGCCTGGCCGACGAGCTGACCCGCGCCTATCCGCATCTCGCCCTGGTGATCGGCGGCGATCAATACCACCGGCTCGCGGAGGCGATCGAACGCCTGGATCGTGAGGACCAGGTGGTGTGCACCGGCTTCGACGCCGCCATGGAGGGCGAACGCTTCGCGCAGCGCTCGGCCGGAATCAACGCCTGGATCCCGGTGATGCGCGGCTGCGACAACCATTGCACCTACTGCATCGTGCCCAGCGTGCGCGGTCCCGAGCGCAGCCGCGACCCGGCCGAGATCGAGGCCGAAGCGCGCGCGGCCGTCGCCAAAGGTCATCCGCAGATCACCCTGCTCGGCCAGACGGTCGACGCCTACGGCCGCACCTGCAGCCCGCCGACCACCCTTGCCGCGCTCCTGCGCCGCCTGCACGAGATCCCCGGCCTGCGCCGGCTACGCTTCGTCACCAGCCACCCCAAGGACATCACCGACGAGCTGCTGCAGACCGTCGCCGCGTTGCCACGGGTGGCGCACCACCTGCACATCCCGGCCCAGAGCGGCTCCTCGCGCATCCTGCGGCGGATGGGGCGGCGTTACACCCGCGAGGGCTACCTCGAGCTGGTCGAACGCGCCCGGCGCATCGTGCCGGAGGTCGAGCTGCTCTCCGATTTCATCGTCGGCTTCCCCGGCGAGACCGACGCGGACCACGCCGCGACGCGCTCGCTGATGGAGCAGGTCGGATTCGACGGTGCCTTTGTGTTCATGTACTCGCCCCGACCGGGGACCGCGGCGGCGCGGATGGAGGACGACGTGCCCCATCCAATCAAGCGCGCGCGCTGCAACGAGCTCATCGGCCTCCAGCTGGCGCAGCAGGAGGCGCGCCATCAGGCGCTGATCGGCTCGGTGCAGGAGATCCTGGTCGAGGGCCCGTCCAAGAACGACCCACAACGCCTCCAGGGGCGCACCGCCGGCAACCGGATGGTGATGTATCCGCACCCGGGCCACGACCGGCACATCGGCGAACTGGTGCGCGTCCGCATCGACCGCGCGACCAATCTGACCTTGTTCGGAAGTATCGACTCAGGCCCATCGGGTATGAATGGTTGCCCGCCATTTGCGGGCCCCATCGTAAGCGATGGGGCTGGCGAGTGAGGGATGGTGGGGGGATGGAATCGGCGCAGCCGATCCGCCCACCCATGGATCGGCAATGCCGATCCATGGGAATCCTGCCAAAGCCAGAGAGGGAGGTCCATTCGCTTGCGAATGGACCGTAGGGGCGAAGCCCCCGAGTAGTTACGTTCGGAGAACCGGTCGCCTGAGGGCGGCCCATCGCCGCGGGAGCGAGCCCATGACCACCGACCACGCCATCGTCAACGGCGAGCTGATGCCGCTCGGCCAGGCACGCATCAGCGTCCTCGACCTCGGCTTCATGCGCGGGCTGGCCGTCTTCGAGACCCTACGCACCTACGGTGGGCTGCCGCACGCGCTCGGCGCCCACCTCGAACGCCTCGCGCGCAGTTGCGCGGGCATCGACATCGCCATGCCTTTCGCCGAGGCCGGGCTGCGCGCCGAGCTCGAGCGCGCCTACCGCGCGGTCGGCGCGCACGAGCTGCGGCTCAACCTGTTCGCCACCCCCGGCACCCACCGCGAAGGCGTGTTCGGCGCCGACGGTCCGACCACCGTGATCATCGCCAAGGCGCTGAGCGAACCGCCGGCCGAACGCTATACCCGCGGCGTCGGCGTGGTCACCTTCTCCGGCCACCGCTACGCACCGCAGATCAAGACCACCACCTACATTACCGGCCGCCGCGGCATCGCCGAGGCCGCGCGCCGCGGCGCCGAGGAGGCACTCTACGTCGACGAGCAGGGCCACGTCAGCGAAGGCGTGACCAGCAACGTGCTCGCGCTGTTCGAACGCACCGTGGTCTCCCCGGCGCACAACGCGCTGCAAGGCATCACCCGCGAGCACATCAAGCACATCGTCGGCGAGCTCGGCCTCGCCTGGCGTGACGGCGAGCTCACCCCCGACGACCTCCACCGCGCCGACGAGGTCTGGATCACCTCCTCAGTCCGCGAGCTGATGCCGGTGATCCGGGTCGACGATACGCCGATCGGCGACGGCACGCCGGGGCCGCTGGCGCAGCAGGTGCGCGAGCGCTACCGCGCCGCCTGCCTGCGCGACGCGGCCGCCGACGCTGCGCGGAGTGGCGAATGAGCCCGACCGACGAACCACCGGTAATCGGCCGCTTGAAGCCCGGCAGCGCGCATTTCCGGGTCGAGGAACTGCCTGCCTACGAACCCTGCGGTGAGGGCGAACACCTCTACGTGCAACTGGAGAAGCGCGGCCACAACACCCAGCACGTCGCCGACGCACTCGCCCGCGCCTGCGGTGTAAAGCCGCGCGCCATCGGCTATGCCGGGCGCAAGGACCGCCATGCGGTGACCAGCCAGTGGTTCAGCGTCCACTTCGGCGATCCAGCCGGGCCGGAGCACCTGGAGCTGAGCGACTGCACCGTGCTCGCGGTCTCGCGCCACCGCAACAAGCTCAAACCCGGTCATCTGCGCGGCAACCGCTTCGCCCTCGCCCTCACGCTCGACGACCCCCGGTCACTGGGCGAAGGCCTTGAACGGCTGACGCGCACGGGCGTACCCAACATTTTCGGCCCGCAACGCTTCGGCCATGCCGGGGCCAACCTCGCCGTGGCTCGAGCGCTGGGCGCCGGCGACCCGGCCACGGCCGTCGCCCACGCACTTGCACCGCGCGGCGACTGGCATCCGCGCGACGGGCTCGCGCCGCTGGATGCCCGACGCCTGCGTGGCCCCCAACACCGCATCGCCATGCAGCTGCGCAAACGCCCCGAAGACCCCGGCGCCGCCTGGCGCGCGGGCGGAACCGGCTTTCACCGTCTGATCGTCAGCGCGGCCCAGAGCGCGGTGTTCAACGCCGTGTACGCTGCACGCGCCGCGGCCGACCTGTTGCACACCCCGCAGCCCGGAGACATCGCCCGCACCCGCGATGGCGGGTTCTTCCACTGTCCGTCAGACGAGCTGGACGCACTCGCCCGCCGCGCCGGCGCGCTCGAGATCCTGCTCACCGGCCCGATGCCCGGCCATCACCGCTTCCAGCCGGAATCGCCCATGCGCGAACGCGAGGCGGAGTGGGCCGCGGCGAGCGGGATCGATCCGGCCTGGTTCGACAAGGGCGGGCCGCTGGCGGCACCGGGCGAACGCCGGCCGCTGGTCAACGTGTTCCTCGAACCACCGCGATGGGACGACGGCTGGTTGCGCTTCGCCCTCGCCCCGGGCGCCTACGCCACCACCGTGCTCACGGCGCTGGGGATCGCGCTGCCGGAGCGTCGGGATCGGTCGGAGGAGCCGGATCGGTCGGCGGGACCGGATCGGTCGGCGGGACCGGATCGGTCGGAGGCTGGGCCCCGATGAGGTGCTCGCGCATCAGCGCGCGTTCACGCTCCCAGTAGGCGCGCTTCCACGTCGAACGCTGCTCGTCGCTCATCGGGCCGAAGCGGATTCCATGGAAAGCCAGGTCGAAGGCGAGCTCGTCGGCGAAGTGGCGTGGCTGACCGAGGTGGACATCGACCACCACCCGACCGTCTTTGATCAGCAACCAGTAGTATTCGTCCACCCCCTCACGCTGCGCCGCGGCCCCGAGCTCGGCGGGACCAAGCGGGCCGATGATCAGCCGGCGGAACAGGGTCTGGGTGCTCAGGCGCCGGGGCACGCCATCGTTGGCGGGCTCGAGCTCGGCCTGCCAACGGTGGGAGCGCAGACGCAGCGCGACGTGGCGCCGGGTCTCGCCCACCGGCACCGGACCGAGACGGTAGCTGTCAGCGGCCACCTGCTGCACCGCGGCACCGGCACCGCGTAGCGGATCGGCCGACCAGCGCTCGGACACCGTCGGCAACGGACGCGCCAACTCAGGCGGCTGCACCTGGTCCGCCCCCGGCGCCGACGCAGCGCCATCAACCTCGGCCCCCAGCACCGCGAAGCCGAGACAGCCCAGCAGCGCACAACACAGTTGGCGAGTCATCGCGCCGGCTCCAGCACGGTCGTCGAGCGCGGCGCCCGGCGGCGGCGCTGGACCAACGCGGCCCAGGCTCCGGCCACCACCCCGGTACCGATGGCCCCGGCGGCCAGCGGTCGCAGATCCAGGCTCAAACTCCGCGCCAACAGCATATCGGCCACGGTCACCGCCAGGTGCGCCACGATCGCGGCGAGCATCACGCCGCCGATTCGCCAGCCCCGCAATCGCTCGAGCCAGCGGAACCCCACCGCCACGATCACCACATAGACCACGGCATGGAACCACTGCGTCCCCGGCGCGGCGACATCGCGAGCCACCCCGATCAACCATGCCGCCGGCAGAGCACGGCGATCGTCCCAGGCCAACACCGCCCAGGCGACCAGGGCCAGACTCAGATCCGGCGGCGCGCGCAGCAAAGCCAAGGGGCCATGCTGGATCCAAGCGGCCACGGTGGCCAGAAGCAACAGACCCACCCAACGCATGCACCGACACTAGATGCGTAAGGACCAGGTTCAACGCGCACACACACCGCTCGCAACAAGACGCACCGCGACGCACGCACGCCCCACGACGGGCACGAACCCTCGCACGCCCCAAGAGGCTTTCTTCAGAGGAGGCGCTGCCCCCTCGCGCGCTCACGCGCGTCCCAGCTGCGCTTGCTCCTCGCTTCGCTGCGGGGCTGCGCTTGCGCTGCGTCGGCCCGGTGGCCCCACC
>JBEPXK010000317.1:0-5034 GCA_041641915.1 Planctomycetota bacterium | reverse complement strand
CTGCTCCTCCGCCACCGCCGGCGGCATGCCCTCGAGCATCTGCTCGAGGCGGGCGGCCGCGCGGGCGCGCTGCTCCTCGCTCAGGGCCGCCGGCGCGGTGGCAGTCGGCACTTCGGCCGCCGGCTCGCCGACTGGCGCGTCCGGCAGGACCACCGTGCCCGTCTCGCGCGCCAGCCGCAACAGCGCCATGCCGGTCTCGATCGAAACCTCGCCCGCCCGCAGACCCGCGGCCAGGCGGCGGCAGAAGGCGCCGCCCTGACTGCTGCGCTCGGCGCAGTCGGCAACCAGGTCGGCGGCGAGGTCATGGGCGGTCTCGGATTCGACGGCGCCGAGGCCGAGCACGGCGGCGATGAGCGACAACAAGACGATGCGATGCATGGAAACTCCTCAGGTGGCCAGGGCCGACTCCCAGGCCAGACAGGACCTGATGATGGTGTCGAGGTCGCGCGTCGGCGCCCAATCGCACAGGCGACGCAGCCGCGTGGTGTCGGGCGCGCGGCGGCGCAGGTCCTCGAAACCGCCCCCGGGGTAGGCTCGTTCGTACGGGACGTGGACCACGCTCGTACCCTTACCGTGCAACGTCGCGACCCGCTGGGCCAGCGCGCCGATCGCGACCTCTTCGACCCCGCCGACGTTGACCACCCGACCGACTGCCGCGGGGTGGTCGAGCAGGGCGAGCAGCGCGTCAACGCAATCGGCGATATGGAGGAAGCAACGCGTCTGCTCCCCATCGCCGTAGACCTCGAGCGGCCGGCCCATCACCGCGTGGCGACAGAAACGCGGCAGCACCATGCCGTAGGCCGGGCTCTGTCGTGGACCGGTGATGTTGAACAGCCGGGTGATCCGCACCGGCAGGTCGCGTTCGTGGTGGTGGGCCAGGGCGAGAAATTCATCCATCGCCTTGGAGCAAGCGTAACTCCAGCGGTGCAGCCCGGTCGGACCGAGGACGCAATCGTCGTCCTCGCTGAAGCGCTCGTTGCGCCCCTTGCCATAGACCTCGCTCGAAGAGGCCAGCAGCACCGGCAGACGGCCGTGGGTCAACGCGGCCTGGAGCACCACCTCGGTCCCGCGCAGGTTGACCATGATGCTGTGCACGCGGCGCTCGAGGATCCGCATCACCCCCACCGCCGCGGCGAGATGGACGATACCGTCGACCTGCGCGGCGCATTCGTCGACCACCAGGGAATCGCACACCGATCCGTGCACGATCTCCAGCGCGGGATGGTCGGCCACCGCGGCGAGGTTGGACAGGTCGCCGGTCGAGCAGTCGTCGAGCACCACCACGCGATCGCCGCGCGCGAGCAGCGCCTCGACCAGATGCGAACCGATGAATCCGGCACCGCCAGTCACCAGCAGGTTTCGGGACATGGCGGGGATTGTGTGCTCACCACCACCGCGCGCGAGGGCGAATGCCGGCCGCCCGGGGCAGAGATTCACCCGGCCGCGGCCGCTGCTTCAGCTCAGCAGGTCGCCGATGCCGCGCAGCAGGGTCTCGAGCAGCGATCCGCTGCCGCGCCGGGCGTCGCCGTAGTCGTGATAATCGGATCCGTAGCTGGCGATGGGTCCCGCGCTCGCCTGACGTTCGCGCCGGGCGAGCTCGTCAGCCTGGAGCTGGCGCACCCGTTCCAGCCCCCCGGAACCGAGCCAGGCGAGGATCGCCGGCAACTCCTCGGCATCGAGCCATACCCCATGGCTGCGGCAGGTATCAATGACCACGCCGCTGCGCTTGCCGTAGTTGCGCCGGTTCATCACTTCGTTGCACACCGGACAATGACGGTAGAGCGGGCCTTCCTGCGGCTCGAGCCGCCGCGGTTCGACGCCGCTGACGCCGCCGCTCATACGTGCGGCGAGTCCGCGCTGCTGCGCGCGATCGGTCAGCCGGGTGAAGATGTCCTGGTCGAGCCACATGCCAGCGCAACGTGGACACTCGAGCACGGTCTCGGCGCTGTCCGGCAGCTGCCGGCTGATCAGCTGCGCCTCCTCGCCGCAGGCCGGACAGGCGAGATCGGTCTCTTCGGCGCTGATCGCTTCACGCGGGACCGGGTTGCCGCAGTGATGACAGAACCGCGCCGCACCGGCGACCCGAGCCAGGCAGCGTGGACAGACCGCGTCGAGGTCGCGGTCGTGCAGGGTGTAGGTCGCCTGGCAGTAGGGACAGGCCTCGGCCCCCTCACTGCGCGGCGCGCCGCAGTTGGAGCAGCGTACAATCGCGGCGTCGTGCCCCTGCGGCTCCTCGACGGTGACCACCGCGCCGCAGTGGCAGCGGAACCGCGATCCCGGCGCGCGCCCCGAGGCGTCGAAGCAGCGTTGACAGGCATGGCAGGAGACCAGCAGTCGCATGCGCCCAGCATAGCGCTCGGACCCCGGAAGGGGAAGCGATGCCCATGCGCCGGTGCACAGGCCCCCGAAGACGGTGGCTCACTCGACCAGACCGAGCTCGCGCAGCTGGCGGATGAGATCGAAACGTAGCACCGGCTTGACGAGGTAGGCATCGCACTGACGACGGAAACTGGCGATGATCGTCTCGGATACGTCGACCGAAGTGGTCATGATGATCGTGCTTCCCTGGCCGGGGCTGAGTCCCGCCTCCGCCTCTTCCTCGCGCCAATGGCCCAGCGCGGCAACGCCGTCGAGGCCCGGCATGCAGATATCAAGCAGTACCAGCTCGTAGGGCTTGCCGGCGGCGAGCGCGGAGCGACACGCCTCCAAGGCCAACTCGCCGTTCTCCACCGCATCGACGACGCCGAAGGGGCGAACATGGCGCGCGAGCAGACGCCGCTGCACGTAATCGTCTTCCGCTACCAGACTGCGCATCTAGCGCCTCCTTTCCCGGGCCCGGCGGGCCGAGGCCCGACGCACGGTATCATCGAGCGGGAGACCGACGAAGAACGTCGTCCCCTGGGTTTCATCGGTTTCGAACCACACGCTGCCGCCGAGGTATTCCTCGCCCAGCAGCTTGGCGCTGTAGGTGCCCAGACCGCGCCCGGATTCGCCCTTGGTGGAGAACGATCGCGTAAACACCCCTGCCTGCACCGGCGAAGGCAGGGGCATCGGGCTGTGCACCGCGAACAGGACGGTGCGTCGTTTGCAGGTGGCGGTGACCTCGACCCGGCCACCCGCCGACGTCGCCTCGACCGCGTTCTTGATCAGGTTGCCAAGGATGCGCGAGAGCAGCACCGCGTCGGTCTCCACCGTGTAGCTGCGCCCCGGCACGGCATGGACACTGCAACTCGCGGCGAGATCCGGCCGTTGGTAGAGCGCGACCACCCGTTGCAGCAACTCGCGCGTGTCCACCGGCCCGACGTCCGGCTCCAGCTCCCCGCGCTCGGCCTGAGCCAGGCTGCGGTGGAAACGCAACTCCTCGACCAATTGATGTGCCGACCACTGCAGCAGATCGAGCTGCTCGCGCGTCTGCTCGTCGTCGGGAGCATCCTCGGCCACCGCTTCGCTCAGGCAGGAGACCCGCGCCGCCACATTCAGGATGTCGTGGAAGAACACCCGTTCGAGCTGCGAGGAACGCGCCTCGCCCGCCAGGTCGCGCATGGTGACCACGATCAGATCGTGGTCGGCGAAGCGGTCACGGGTGAGTACGAATTCGAACTCTGCCGTCTTCAGGCTGCCGTCGGCCAGCACGCCGAGCCGCCCACACCCGCAATGCGGACATGCCGCCCCACGTTCGACCGCCGCGAGCAGGCGCGAAGCCGAGCAATGCCAACAGCCCCAGTTCAGTCCACAACCCTCGCCCGCGACCGCGTGGCGACAACCAAACGCTTCGCCGGGACGCTTGCCGACCACGTCGACCACCGTGCGCGCGCCGACGAGATCGAGCAGGCGTCGGTTGGCGAGGACGATCCGCCGCGCGTCACCGAGCACCATCGCCGGACCGGGCACCGCGTCCATGAGCACCTGATAATGCGGCTGCTGCTGCAGCGTGCGCGCGAGCTCGCGCAGCGCGGCGGGGTCTGCGACCTCGTTCGGTTCGTGGGTCCGGCTCATGCCCGCGCGCCCCCCGCGTGACGCATGCACGCACCGATGATCGCATCGGCGATCCGCTCCACCGGCAATTGCTCCACGACCGCACCCGATTCCACCGCTTCGCGCGGCATGCCGTAGACGATCGAGCTGGCTTCGTCCTGGGCGATGGTGTGCGCTCCGGCGTCGCGCATGAGCTTGAGGCCCCGGGCGCCGTCGCGCCCCATGCCGGTCAACAAGGCGCCAACCGCATTGGCCCCGGCGTAGCGTGCGATGCTGCGGAACAGGACATCGACCGAAGGACGGTGACGACTGACCAACGGGCCGTCCTTGATCTGGACCCGATACTGCGCGCCGCTGCGCCGCAGGACCATGTGGCGGTTGCCCGGTGCGATCACCGCCCGGCCCGGGCCGACCAGGTCGCCGTCGCTTGCCTCCGACACCTCCATATCGCTCTCCCGGTCCAACCGTTCGGCGAAGGTGCGGGTGAAGTGCTCGGGCATGTGTTGCACGATCGCCATGCCAGGCGCGTTGGCCGGCATCGCGCGCAGGATCGCCGCCAGCGCCTCGGTGCCACCGGTGCTCGCCCCGATGGCGACCACCGCGTTGGTGGTCCGGGTCAGGGCGCACGGTCTCGGTCGTGCGATGGCCTGGCGGCGCGTGAGCAGTTTGCTGACATCGGCGAAGGCTGCCGCCTTGACCGTGTCGCAGAGCATCACTCCAAGCTCGCCGACCGCGTAAGCCGCGTCGGGTTTGCTGAGCACATCGACCGCGCCGGCGGCCATCGCCTCGCACGCGAGTTCCCCGCCGGCCGCGGTCAGCGAGGAGACCACCACCACCGGCATCGGCCGATGTTGCATCAGCTTGTGAAGGAAGGTGATGCCGTCCATGCGCGGCATTTCGATATCCAGGGTGATCACATCCGGTCGTCGTTCGATGATCATATCGCGTGCGACGTAGGGGTCCGGAGCGGCGCCGACAACCACGATCCGTGGATCGCGCTCGAGCTCGCGCCCGAGAACCCGCCGCACAACCGCGGAATCATCGACCACCAGCACCCGG
>JBEPXK010000316.1:0-5037 GCA_041641915.1 Planctomycetota bacterium | reverse complement strand
TGTCGTATTCTGGCACCGTCAAATACACACCGGACGAGGGCTTCACCGGCGACGACCATTTCACCTACCGCCTCGAGAACAGCGACGGCGAGCGCTCGCCGCTCTACACCCATCGCCTGCGCGTGCACGCGGCTGGCGACCGCGCTGGGTTGCTGGTCGAGATCATCGTCGACGACCAGACCTACGCCGCATTGCAGGACAAAATCGACCGCCTGGCCGCGCAGCTGCGCACCGAGGGCTACACAGCCGAAATCGTGGAGTGGACCAGCGGCGATGCGCGCGCGGTGTGGGAGCACCTCAAAGCCGATTACGCCGCGGCTGACAAGCCGCTGGTCGGCGCGATCCTCATCGGCGACATCCCCACCCCGGACAACGCCGACGCCTGTTACTGGAATTTCGGAGAATTCGACCACTATAGCCAGCAGGCGGTCAACATCTGGGTCAGCCGGTTCTACGCCAAGAACGACCGCTACGCCGACCGGATCACCTCACTCGGGTGGGCGCTAGACAACAATTACAACTACCGCACAGGCCGTTCCCGCTTGCCCTGCACCGCGGCGATGACCCGGAGTAACGACGACTACACATTGCTCGACGTCTACAACCGCATCTGGGACGCCACCCCGGGCGTCGGCGGGCGTCGGGTCTACGACAGCATGCGTCTTGGCGACGCATTCACCTACCGCCAAGCGCACAATTCGCCCGTCTCCACCAGCTGGCTGTTCGAGAACTGCAACCAGTTGCGCTTCGCTTTCATCAGCGGCTGCAAAGCCGGCAAGCGGGGCGCCGCGGTCAGTCGGTACATGAACACCTACGGCGGTGGTGGCATCATGAGCATCGCCAGTCAGGAAAACACCTACGGCTATTACCAGATCGGCTACATGTTGGAATACGACGCCGACAAGCTGCTGCATCAACTCAACGCCGGCGAACCGCTGGGCTCGGTGATAGTCCAGTCCGGCGATTACATGCTGCCGGACGGCACCTTCGTCTACGGCGATCTCTCGGTGGGGGTGAAGATGACACCGCACAACGAGGTGCCGGTGATCGATGCGATGGACGCGTCCACCCTCAATCCGGATCAAGGCACGACCGTCACCTTCACCGCTACTGGGTCGGATCCTGACCGCGAGCGCAACGACAGCTCCCACGCCGAGTATGACTACCGTAGTGAGTGGTGGTTCACCGGCACCGGATTCCATCGCAAGGCCCCGGATGCCGTGCATGAATCAGAGGGTGCGAGCTGGACGGATTCCGTTACCCACCTCTACGACCGGCCGCACGTCTATACCGCGCGCGTCGAGATGAGCGACGAATGGATGGCCCGGGCCTGGCGGACGCTGACCATCGCAGTGCGCCCCGACAGCAGCCGCCCCCTGCGCATCAACTGCGGCGCACAAGATGCCTACGCGGATCGCTGCCCGCTCGGAGACATCACGAGCGCCGACGGTGCCTGGTGGCTCTACGACCAGGGCCACATGGATGGCACCTGGGGCTTCACCGGCGATGACGGTGGCCGTCCGTCGAACAGGGGTAATCCGTCGGAGGAGGCGGTGAGTGATAGCGATGATGCGGTTCTGTACCGCTACTGGCGTAACGTGCGCAAGACCGACAAGGACCAGACCTGGCGCTTCCCGGTCACCGACGGCGATTACACCGTGGTGCTGCACTTTGCAGACATGCGCAGCGACGCCGCTGGCGAGCGCCTGCTCGACGCGTGGCTCGAAGGCGACCAGATCCTCGATGCCTTTGACGCCTATGCCGCAGCCGGGCCGGCAACCGTCTGCAGCAGGTCCTATCCGCTGCGCATCAGCGATGGCGAGATCACGCTGGCGCTGCGCAAGAACAGCGCCGCAACCGCCGATGCATTCATCAGCGCCATCGAGATCCTGCCGGCCGGCACGTCGTCCATGCGCAGCATCGCTTGCGCGGTGATCGATCAGAACGGGGTGGTGGACCTGGATGCGGTGCTGGACGACGACCCGTCGATCCTGCCGAGCGTGGACCCGACCACCGGCATGCTCGTCTTCGACGACCTGGATGCAGCCATCGAGCACCGGGTAGGTTTCGTCCTGCCCGATGGCAACGGCTGAGGACGACGCGAGCCGTGGGTGGCGGTGGAGATCCGGACCTGCTCACGCGGCGTCTCCGACACCCACGGCGCCAGACCACGCCGGACCGTGGCGACGCCGTCGCTGCGCCCATCCTCAAGAGCTGACCGAGACCGCCGCTGGTCGGGACGCTCCCCATGCCCGTGCCAACCGAGACCATCGTCGACGCCTTCGCACAGGGCGACTGGCGGACACTGAGCGCGCTGGTCGACGGCTGGCCGGCGGCGGCGCCGCAGCGCCCGGTACTGCAGAGCATGGCGCTTTTCCTGCAGACCCGCCATGGTTCGCCACGCGATTGCCAGCGGACCATGGCGGCCCTGCCCGAGGTTCTGGAGCAGGCTCTGGCCGTCTCCTCACCGGAAGCCGATCTGGCTGCCTGTTTGCTGGCCATCGCTTTCCGTTTGTCGCTGGACCAGGACGACCGCCAGCGCTGCGAAGGCTCTCTGCGGTTGCTCGACGACCTGGCGCCACGTCTGCAGTGCATCCGGGCACAGATCCTCCCGCCGCGGCTGGGCTATTGGCTGGCTGAACGTACCCACGACGCGCGACGACAGGTGCGCTGCGCCGAATCCGCGCTGGCCCTGCCGGGTATCCAGCAGGGATCGGACCTGTGGCTCGAGTTCACCGAGAAGCTGGCCCGTGCCGCCACGGCGATGATGGACCACCACCGCGTTGCCGACCTGCTCTCGGCCCTGGCGCCGCACGCGAGCGGCATGGCGGAGCGCATCGGCACCGACTACGTCGGCCTGCGTCTGCGTTACCTGGAAGCGTCCGGACAATTCACGGAGATCCGCGAGGAGTTCCGGGCTGCTGCCGACCAGGGTGGCGATCCTTTTTCCCAGCCCCACTGGCCACACTATCTGGTCGCGCTGATCCATGCCGGCGAACGCGCTGCTGTCGAGGCTCTGCTGAAACGACTCGAGCGCCGGTTGGCCGCCCCCGGCTTGCGCACCGGCGAGCGTCCGGCCTTGCGACGCGTGTTTCACCAGACCCGTTGCCTGCTAGCCCTCAGCAGGCGCCAGTTCGCCCATGCACGCGACCATCTGCAGCGGGCGGAGGAAGGCCAGCCGAGCACCGGTCACGCCTGGCGGCGGACGCTGTCTCTGGCCCTGGCGATCGCGCTGGCCGAAGGCCGTGCCAGCCGCGCCCGCCACCACCTCGACAGCCTCGACCCGAACCAGGACCGTGGTGACCTCCATCTCGAATGGCTGCGGTGGGAACTGCTGCGGGGCGATGAACCGGCGGCGCGCGAACGGCTCCGCGTGATCCTGAGGCAACAGCTGCCATCCGCCGTGGAAGCCGGTCTGCGATTTGCGTGGGAGCTGCCGTCCTGGAAGCTTGCCCGGCTGTGGATGTCCGCCTGCGGGAGCGCTGTCGACGACCCGTCGCCGCCCCAGCTGGGCGAGCCGGCTCCAGGCACGCACCCATCCGCAGGGCAGCCACCGGACATCGCGAAGCAGCGCCAAGCCACCTCCCTGATCGGAACGACTCCGGCCATGCAGGCTGTACACGCCGCCATCGACACCTATGCCCCGCTCAGCGTCCCGGTTCTCGTCCAGGGCGAGACCGGCACCGGCAAGGAGTGTGTCGCTCGCCTGCTGCATGAACGGGGCAGCCGACCGACCGAGCCCTTCCTGGCGGTCAATTGTGCAGCGGTCTCCGACACGCTCGCCGAGGCCGAGCTCTTCGGCCACGTCCGCGGCGCCTTCACCGGCGCCATCGCAAGCAAGCCCGGCCTGCTCGAAGCCGCGGGTGCAGGCAGCCTCTTCCTCGACGAGATCACTTCGATGTCGCCGCGTCTGCAGGGCGTCCTGCTTCGGGTGCTCGAAACCGGCGACTATCGGCCGATCGGAGGTACGCGTACCTGTCGATCACGCGCCCGGATCATCGTCGCCAGCGGTGAACCGCTCGCGCGGGCGGTGGCCGACGGGCGTTTCCGACAAGACCTGCGTTTCCGCCTGGAGCGTTTTGTCGTCGTTCTGCCGCCCTTGCGCGAGCGCCTGCAGGATATCCCAGCGCTCTGCCAGCACTTCATCGCAAACTGTGCGCCAGAGCGACGCGTGCGGCCGAGCGACGAATTCCTGAGACGCGCGATGGGACATTCCTGGCCGGGTAATGTCCGCGAACTGCGCAACCACATCGAGCGCCTCGTCGTTCTGCATCCGACCGGGGCCACTCTGCCGGCCGTCGCTCTCGACGACGCAGCACCACCATCGGCCGTCCCGGACGCCGCAGCGACGACCGCGCCCCGAGCACCCGGTGCCGCATCACCCGTACCGGTGCCCGGCAGACCTACGGCACGCGAACGTCGCCACCGTATCCTGGCGGCGATGGCGGAAAATCCCCACCTCTATCGTGCTGATGTCATCGCCCTGCTGCGATGCAGCCCGTCGACCGCGACCGCCGATCTGCAGGCGCTGGAGGACGCAGGCCTGATCCGCCGGGTGATCACCAGCGCCAACCTCCGCACCTCGTACTTCGTGCGGTGCACATCGGCGGTCGACCGCAGCCACCAGGGCGGCCGGTAGCGTTGCCGGGCAAGGTGGGCTTCCGCCCGCAACCCACGGATTGCGAGCATGGGCCTCCGGCCCACCTTTCTACTCCATCATCAGACGGCTGCGCCCGTGCGGTCGCGCGGCTGCGCTTCGCTCGCGGCCACCGCCGGTGTTCGCGGCCTGCGGCCGCGCTTTCGCCGGGCCTATCTGTGGGCACGGCAGGGCCGACCAGGTTGTTTGTTTGGGGCTTACCGTAGGAGATCGGACAGGAAGAGGCGGCCCGCATCAGATGCGGGTCACATATCTTGAATGACGGGTCCCTCAGAGCTCCAAACCTCGGAACCGCCAGCGAGTGGAGCCCAGCCAGGCTTGGCTGGGCGACCGGCCGACCGAGGGGTGGTTTTCTGCGAAAATGGGCCGCAGGCCCGCAG
>JBEPXK010000315.1:0-5083 GCA_041641915.1 Planctomycetota bacterium | reverse complement strand
CCATTTTTGCAGAAAACCACCCCTCGGTCGGCCGACCCGTTGACGACGATTCTTGCCGTGCGAAGGTGCTGCGCGAGCTCTGAGGGACCCGTCAAGGTTGACGGCCCCCTCAGAGCTCCGGGAAAGGCTACCAAACCGATCCCGGCCTTGCGCGCGAGCGCGGATCCGCGCTGATCGGGCAGCCGAGCACCCCGGCCCCCACGCGTTCACCACCCGGGTGCGAACCGCTCTTCACCGGGGTCGCCGGCCACCTCGGCCAAACGGCGTTGATTGTCGGGTACCGTGGCGTAACTTCTACGCTGCACCTGGCGGCAAGGAGCCCGTAATGGCCAAGGTCACACTGCTGTTCGGCAACGACCTGCAGGGCGAGTACAACCTCGACAAGCCCGAGCTCACGGTGGGCCGAAGCCGCGACTGCGACATCCATGTCGACAATCTCGGCGTCTCCCGGCACCACTGCAGCCTGGTCCAGGCCGACGGCGGCTGGAAGATCGTCGACAAGGGCTCGAACAACGGGACCTTCATCGACGGCGAGCGGGTCGACGAACGCCAGCTCAAGAACCAGGACCGCGTGGTGCTGGGCAAGTTCAGCCTCGTCTACGACTCCCACGGTCAAGCCAGCGAACAGGCCTCCCAGGGCAGTAGCGCCGGCGGCGCCATGGGCAGCGAAATGACCATGTTCGTCGACCCCGAAGCCATCAAGCAGATGCAACAGAAGATGGCCGGCACAGACGGCAAGGCACCGACCACCGAGAAGACCTCCGCGCCGCGGATGGTGCTCGCGGTGCGCCAGGGGCCACGCGAGGTCAACTGCGCGCTCATCAAGCCGGAGACCACCATCGGCAAGGGCATCGAATCGGACCTGCCGATCAAGGGCCTGCTGGTCAAACCGCTGCAGGCCAAGGTGGTCCAGGTCGGCTCCGGCTTCCGTCTGGTCAGCCTCGGCGGCATGCGCTCGGTCCGGGTCAACGGGCGCAAGGTCAGCGACCACATGCTCCAGTCGGGCGACGTGATCGTGATCGCAGGCACCCAGATCACCTTCAGGCAGCTGTGACGCCTCCACACCCTTCCGGCCCGGTCGCGCACAAGTGGATCGGTGGTCGCGGTCGCGCGCTCGCCGCGGTCGCGGCGCTGCTGCTCGCCGCCTGCGGCGGACCGCGCGAGTCGGACCCGTTGATCCGCCCGCCAGTGGCCTACCGCCCCTGGACCATCGCAGACGTGCCGATGCCCCCGGGCTACACCATCGACGACGTCACCGACCAGCTCGCGATCACCTTCGCCGGCGGCAAGGCCCGACGCATGGCCTGCCAGCTGCAGCAGATCGATCCGGATCGCAGCTTCGCCGCCGACAAACTGCTGCTGTGGTACGGCCAGGTCCTTCCCGGACAGGGATGGCGGCCGGTGAGCGAGCAGATGCGCGATCGCAGCCAGGTCTGGCGCAAAGACCGTGCTGACGGGGTCAGCGAAACGCTCCGGCTTGAGACTGGACGCGCGCGGAAGCGCGCCATCATACGCATCTTCCTGGTTCCCGGCCTCGATACCTGAGCCGGGCGCGGCGTCCGCTGGCGTCGCGACGAGCCGACGGAGGACGACCATGGCGGACGGCCCGCAGATGCCCCAACAGGATCTCTCCAGCTACTCAGATCCGGTCTACGACCGCCTCGAACAGGTCGCCCACGGCCTCGGCCGGACCTGGTGGCTGTATGTCGTCGCCGCGGTGCTGGCGGTGGTGATCGCCCTGGCGATGCGCTCGTTCTTCGATCGCAGCCCCGGGGCCGAGGCCTTCCGCCTGCTGCGCAACGCGTCCACCGAAGGCGACGAGGCGCTGGTCGCCTTCGTCGACAACGAGGAGATTCCGGCGGAATACCGCGTCCGCGCCGCGATCCAGGCGGCGCAGACCGATCTGACGGCGGGGCGCGTCGACGCGGCCGTCGATCTCCTCGAACGCGCCGGCACCCTGGCCGGAGAGAGCGAGTACCGCTCGCAGGTGCTCGAATTGACCACCAGCCTCTCGCGCGCCGCGGCGCTCGAGGACGCCGGGGACACCGAACAGGCCATGCAGCTCTACGAAGACGTCGAGCTGCGCGCTGGTCGTGACAACCCGATCCAGGCCATCCTCGCCGGTGTCGGTGCGGTCCGCTGTCGCGAGGCGCGGGCGCTGGCCATGGCGAAGGACGCCGGCGCCAGCACGAACGAAGCCGAAAGCGAAGCGGCGATCGCGCAGGCGCGCGAGCTGCGTGAGCAGTCGATCGAACAGCTCCGCGACCTGCTCGACCAGCCCAGCCCGATCCTCAGCCGCTACGTCCGCTACAACCTGCTGCGCCTCGAGCGGCTGCCGCCGCTCAGCCCCATCGCCCCGCCGCCAGAGCCGGAGCCGGCTGACGTCGATTCCGCGGCCGACGCGGCCACCGACACCACCGACGCGACCACCGACGCCGAAGCCACCGACGCCCCGGTCGACCAGCCCGCCGACAGCGACGATGCGACCGACGCGGAGCAGCCCGCGGATGGCGAGGCGGACGACGGCGCCTGATCCACGGCCGAGCACCGGCCGCGGCGCCAGCACCAGCGCTGTCTACAGCAACCGCCGGACCAGCTCCCAGACCCGTTCGGCGATCGCCTCCGCCGCCGCGGTGCCGTCGAGCGCAACCAGCCCGTCCTCCTGCACCAGCACTTCGTAGCCGGCGGCCACCCGTTCGAGGTAGGCCTGCCCCCGCGCCTCGATGCGATCGCCGATCACTCCCGCCCGCTGTTGGCGTGCGAGGCATTCGGCCACCGGCACCCGGACGTAGAGCACCAGGTCCGGCCGCAGCCCGTCCACCGCCAGTTCGATCGCCGCCCGGGTCCGGGCCGGATCGATGCCCAGGGCGTGGGCCTGATAGGCGAGGGTCGAATGGTAGAATCGGTCGAGCACCACCAGCTCGCCGCGCGCGAGCAGAGGCTTGAGGTGTTCCTCGACCAGCTGCGCCCGCGCCATCTGGTAGCCGAAGATCTCGGCCCGGGGCCCGGCCCGGGTCGCCGGGTCGAGCAGCAACGCGCGCACACGCTCGCCGAGCTCGGTCCCGCCGGGCTCGCGGAAATGGTGGTGACGGTGGCCGTGACGGTCGAGTCGCGCACGCAAGGCGGCGAACTGGGTCGTCTTGCCACAGCCGTCGATACCCTCGAAAACGATCAGTGGCATGCGGCCCCCTGCGCGCGCGACCTCATCGCAGTGCCCCGACCAGAATGCAGGCGCAGCCGAGCACCAGGCAGTAGAGTCCAAACCACCGCAGCCCGCGGCGCCGCACCACGTAGCGCAGGACTGCGATCGCGGCCAGCCCGCTGAACAGGGCCGCGAGGAAGCCGGCGATCAACGGACCCCAACCAAGCGTGGCGACCAGCACCGCGAAATTGCCATCGAGCGCGTCCTTGGCCGCGGCTGCAGCGATCAGGGGCACGCCGACGAGGAACGAGAACGCGACCGCGGTGTTCGGAGCCATGCCGCCGAGCAGGCCACCGGCGATCGCCGACCCGCTGCGGCTGACGCCGGGGAAGGGTGCGAGCAGCTGCAGCGCACCGACCCACAGCCCCTGGCGCATCCGCAGCGCGCGCAGGTCGTCCTTGCACCCGGAATCCTCCGCCTGCGCCTGCGCCTCACCGGCCGGACAGCGCCGCATCGACACCCGCTCGCTGACCACCAGCAGCACCGCGGTCAGGCAGTAGAACAGCCCGATCAGCCACAGACTGCGT
Source organism: Planctomycetota bacterium (assembly GCA_041641915.1). Classification (GTDB taxonomy): domain Bacteria; phylum Planctomycetota; class UBA11346; order UBA11346; family UBA11346; genus SLQH01. The sequence continues at coordinate 1,354 of JBEPXK010000315.1, read as the reverse complement.
CCGGCGCCAATGTAGACCTCCCGCGCCAGCAGGCCGGCCAGCCCGGCCGGGATCATGCCCACCAGCAGCGCACCCCACAGACCCGGCCGCGGGCGCAACGCCACCAGCAGTTCGCGCGCGAAGGCGCAGACGATGGCCAGCAGCGTCGCGGCGTGGAGCAGCACGTCGAAAGGCAGCTCCAGCTCCGCGGGGATCGCACCCAGCCCCAGGATGTGAGCGAGCCGCAGATGCCCGGAGCTGGAGATGGGGAGGAATTCCGTCACGCCCTGGATCAGGCCGTAGATCACCGCCTCCGTATACCCCAGGATGGCCATCCGCGCAGCGTGCCGCCGCCGGTCGGCAGGGCAACCGCATCTCGCCGGTGCCCGGCTTGTGCTGCGAGGCGAGGCGCGGAGCATCGGTGAAGCGGATGCGCATCCTCCACCTCATCGCCCGACTCAACGACGGCGGCCCCGCACGCGTGGTCGAGCAACTCGCGCGCGCGACGCGCGAGGCCGGAGATCAGGTGCTGGTCGGCCACGGCGCCGTGGGCGCGAACGAACCCGATCTCGCACCGCATCTGGCCACCGCGGGCATTCCCCTGGCCCCCATCGCCCGCCTCGGCCGGCGCGTGACCCCGAGCGATGACCTGCGCGCCGCGATCGCCGTCGACCGTTTGCTGCGCTCCTACGCACCCGATCTGGTCCACACCCACACCGCCAAGGCCGGCGCCCTCGGCCGCCCGCTCTGTGCGCTGCGCCGCATCCCCTGCCTGCACACCTACCACGGCCACGTGCTCAGCGGCTACTTCGGCCCGGCTGCGGGCCTGGCGATCCGTGCTTGCGAACGGCTGCTCGGGCGCATCGGCGAGACCCATGCGCTCAGCCCGCGACTGGTCGCCGAACTGCAACGCGGCTACGGCATCGGCCGGTCTGGCCACTGGCATGTCCTGCCGCTGCCGGTGGCGCCGATCGCTCCCCATGCCGCGAACTGGCACGCCCGGCTGCCGCAGGACCGCGCACGCATCGGCTTCCTCGGTCGCCTCGCACCGGTCAAGGATCTGGGCCTGTGGCTCGCGGTCCTGGCCCGGGTGGCGCAGCGGGAGCGCGTCTGCGGGGTGGTCTGCGGCCAGGGCACCGCAGCGCAGCTGCTCGACGCCCCCGCCGCCGGTGCCACGACGGTGATCCACCCCGGCCACGTCCCCACGGCCGAGGCTTTGGGCGGGATCGACCTGCTGCTGATGACCAGCCGCAACGAGGGCCTGCCGCTCGCGGCGATCGAGGCCGCCGGGGCCGGGATCCCGGTGGTCGCGCCGCTGGTCGGCGGGCTGGTCGACCTCGGTCGCGCCGGCGTGGTCCGCGCCACCGCGCGCGAG
>JBEPXK010000314.1:0-5091 GCA_041641915.1 Planctomycetota bacterium | reverse complement strand
CCGGCGCCTGCTGTGCTCGGTACTCGGCCAGGACATCAAGCGTGGCGCGATCCCCAAGGACTACGATCTGGTCGGCAGCATGGTCGCGGACATCAGCTACCGCAACGCGCGCGACTACTTCAACTTCACCGCGGTCTGATCGCCGACCGCCGCCTGGAGCAACAGGTCACGCACCGCTCCCGCGACCCCCGCGACCACCAGCGCGAGGCGGCGGAAGTCGATCTTGTCGACCGTATCCGCCGGCGTGTGGTAATGCGGGTAGCGGAACGGCGCGGTGTCGGTGAGCATGCACGCTGGATAGCCGACCTTGGCATAGGCCCAGTGGTCGCTCCACCCCGCCCCGGGCAACACAGCCGGAAGACAGGCGCCCTCGCCCGGGATCCGGGCATGCGCGCGGAAGCGTTCAACGCAACGGCGCAGGAAGGACCCGCTCGCGGTGGTCCCGACGAAGGCCACGAAATCCCCGCGATCGCCGTAGACGTGGCGCAGGGCCGGGACCGGGAAGCGTTGCGAACCGCGCCGCTGGCTGAAACAGCCGAGCGTCTCGAGCACCAGCACCCCGACCACCTCCTCGCCGGCAACGCGACAGGAACGCGCGTGGACCAGCGAACCCATGTCCTCGGTCTGGAACGCCGGCGGCTCCTCGTTGGCATAGGCGACCAACCGCAGGGTGACCGGCGGATCGACCGGTAGCCGCCGGGCCAGCGCCAGAAGCGCCACCACCCCGGTGCCATTGTCGTTGGCCCCCGGGCTCACCTCGATGGTGTCGTAGTGCGCGCCGACGATCAAGATCCGCTCCGGGGCCACCCGCCCGCGACGCTCGGCGATGATGTTGGCCACCGCGCGGCCGCCACGCGACGCGTAGACCTGTTCGGTCGGATCCCAGCCCGCCGCGCGTAGGCGCTCGCCGATCCAGGTCCGGGCGCGCTGGTAGGCGGCGTAGTGTTCGACGCAGCGTGGACCGATCTCTCCGGCGAGATGCTCCAGGTCCCGCGTCAACTCGCGGCGCAACCGCACCAGATCTCCCTGCTCCGGCGGCAGGGCACCGCGATACCGCTCGCCGGGCATCTGCAGACGCCGATGCAACACCCAGCGCAAAGCGCTGGCGAGCGCGAACAGCGCGTGGCCGCAACGGATGCCGACCAGATGCAGCCGCGCACGCCGCGCCCAACGGCGGTGGGTCGTGGTGTTCTCGGAGCAGGACCGGCGCGGCATACCCGGTGATACGACCCGCTGCGCAGTGACGCAAGGTGCGCTGCGCGCATGTGGATAGCAGCACGAAGCTGCTGGACGCAGCGCGCACGGGGCTCCATCCTGCGGCGTGTTCGCCCTGCGTGTCCTCCTGCTGCTGTTCGGCATCTGCGCCTGTTCGACCGCGGCCACCTTCATCCGCGCCGCGCAGCTCCACCCCCTGCTGATCGCCGCCTGGCGCCTGCTGCTTGGCGGCCTGTTGCTGTTGCCGGCCTTCCTCGTCGCCCGGCGCCGCCATCCCCAGCCCGCGCTGCGACGGCTGCTGGCCACCGCGCTGCCGGGCGCGGTGCTGCTGGCGCTCCATTTCTGGAGCTGGAATGCCGGGCTGCAGCGGGCGATCATCGCCAACGCCGCGTTGATCGTCAACATGACCGCGCCAGTGATGCCGGTGGTGGTGTGGCTGCTGCTACGCGAGCGCGTGACGCGCGGCGAGCTCGTGGGAACCGCGATCGCCTTCTGCGGCGTGCTCGCGCTCGCGGGGCACGATCTCAACCTCGACCCGCGTTACTTCGTTGGTGATGCGATCTGCTTCGGCAGCATGCTCCTGTTCGCGGTCTACCTGGTCTACGCCCGGCGCAGCCGCGACCTGCCGTCGATCTGGCTCTACGTGCCGCCGGTCTACCTGATCGCCGGAGGGTTGTGCCTGATCGCGGGCTGGGCGGTGACCGGCGATCCGCTGCCGGCGCGCCCCGCCGCCTGGCAACCACTGCTGGGCCTGGCGGTGATCCCCACCGCCATCGGCCATTCGGTCCTCAACCTGTCGATGCAACGCCTGCCGAGCCAGCTGGTGGCGGTAGTCAACCTGCTCCAGTTCCTGCCCGCCGCGATCCTCGCCTGGATCGTGTTCAAGGAACATCCCCATCCGGTGAGTTTCCCGCTCGCCGTCGTCCTGGTACTCGGTGGCGCGGCGATCACCATCCGTACCCGCGCACGGCCCAAACCATCGCCGGCCGCGGCGTCGCGATCGCCCTGACATCCTGTCAGCTGGTAACTACCCTGGCCCATCGGGCATGAGTAGTTACCAGCCTTCTTCGGGCCCCATCGCGAGCGATGGGGCTGGGGAGCGAGGGATGGTGGGCGGATAGAATCGGCGTAGCCGATTCGCCCACCCATGAATCGGCGATGCCGATCCATGGGAATCCCGACAAAGCCAGAGGGGTAGGTCCATTCGCTTGCGAATGGACCGTAGGGGCGAAGCCCCTGAGTAGTTACGTCAGCTGTTCCTTTGCACCGATGCATTCATCGATTAAGTTAACGCCAGTCATGGCCATGCCCCCGATGCTATCACACAGGTCGCTCCCGCTCGCCGGATTGCTGCTGACCGCCGCAGTTCTGGGCAGCGAGGAGGAGCACCGCGTCGCGGTCGACCCGCTCGCCGATCTCACCCCGCTCGACCAGCATCTGTGGGTCCGCGCGGTCTCGCGCCGACGCCAGCCGGTGGCCGAATCGGCGCAGTCGGTGACCGTCCTCGACGTCGAGGACCGTAGCCTCTCGCCGGCCCCGACATTACCCGATCGCTTGCGTTACGTGCCGGGGGTCGACGTCTACCAGGCGCGCCACGGCCAGTACGACATCGGCCTGCGGGGCCTCGGCGGGCTGAACACGCCGCGCACGGTCGCGCTGCTCGACGGCCGCGAGTTCGCCTTCGATCTCTTCGGTTCGGTGCCCTGGGTGGGCTACGTCCACGATAGCGATATCACCCGCGTGGAGGTGCTCAAGGGGCCGGCTTCGGTGACCTACGGCGCGAGCGCCTTCGGCGGGGCGATCTCGCTGGCCACCCGCGAACCGGATGAGCGCTGGCGTACCCACGCCGTCGGCGCCCTCGGTTCCTACGGCCACGAACGCGTCGACGTCACCGCGCTCGGTCCGCTGGGCAACCTCGGCGCTATGCCCGTCGCGCTCAAGGTCAGCGCGGGGCACAGCGCCCGCGACGACCTGCCGGCGGTCACCGGCCTCGACGCAGGCGAGGGCTTCGCCCGCAGCGGGCGCAGCGGCGCAGACGACCTCACCGCACGCCGCGCCTCGATCAGCCTCAGCGCCGAGCCCACGGCGCAGAGCAGACTCGCGCTCGACTACCGCTACTACGACCTCGACGAATGGGAGATGATCGAGGATCTCTCCCCCGGTTCCAACCTGGTGGTCATCGAGCGCCACGACGCCGGCCTCCACTTCGAAACCGACCTGTTCGCGCTCGACTACCAGCGCAGCTACGCCCAGATCGATTATCACAACCAGATCGCCGTCTATCTACCAATGGAGGACTTCAAATACATCCAGGTCGGCAGCGACGAGGTTCGCGACACCGTCCGCGGCCAGCTCGACCTGGAGCGGGGCGTGCACCATTTCACACTCGGCGCCGAGTACGCCCGCTGGGAATCCGAATCGAACGTCTGGACCGCCGACGGCAGCTACGACGACCGCGCCACCTGGGACCAGGTGGCAACCGAGAACCTCGCCGGCTACGTCGAACACCAGTGGAACCCCGTCGGACCGTGGAGCGTCACCAGCGGCCTGCGCCTCGATCGCCACGAGCTGGTCGGCACCAACTACAGCCCGCGCGCTTCGCTCAATCATCGCCTCGACAACGGCTTCGTACGCCTGTCCTTCCTCAGCGGCTACCGCCTGCCCACACCGTTCGAGACCTACGCCAAGGAATACTACTTCACCACCGACGAGGACATCGAGGCCGAGACCATCGCCAGCGTCGACCTCGAATGGCAGACGGTGCGCGAAGACGTCTCCTACGGCCTGATCGGCTTCTACAACCGCGTCAACGGCACGCCCATGTTCCAGCCGCTCTCGGGCGCCCAGATGTCGGCCGCCTGGAATGCCTGGCTCGGCGAGCTGGCCACCGGCGATTTCAGCCAGCAGCCGGGCCCGCTGTTCGAGCTGCGCAACCTCGACAACCCGGTCCAGGTCTACGGCCTCGAGGCCCAGGCGGCCTGGCACCCCGCCGCCAACTGGGAGCTCTGGGGCAACCTCACCTGGCAGCGCTACCGCCACCTCGATCCGGTGGAGTTCCGCGGCGGCGGATTCGTCAGCTTCGACCCGGCCGTCGGCGCGCCGCGCACGCTCTACGATTTCGACACGCAACTCCCGCGCGACGTCAACGGCCCGCCGCCGTGGAAGGCCGCTTTCGGCGCCACCTGGCGCTGCGGCGGCATGTTCGTCGGCAGCGCACTACGGCTGGTCGACGAGCGCACCGTGTTCTCGATCCCCAACTCGCACCTCAAGGACGGCGAACTCGCGGTCCAGACCGTGCCGTCCTACACCTGCCTCGACCTGAGCGTCGGCTACCGCGAGGAGTTCGGACCGGACCGCCGCGCCTACATCAGCCTGAGCATCCTCAACCTGCTCGACGACCGTCACTACGAGACCTACCGCGCCGAATCCGCAGACCTCGTCGCCGATGAGGAGGAGCAGTACAGCAGCGCGATCGTGCGCACGCTGGTGCTCTCAGCCGGATTCGATTTCTGAACGGTCACGGCCGGGGCGCCTCACCGCTCGACCCACCGGCGCGACATAGACCACCGCCCGCCGCTCGCGGCCCACACGAAACAGCGAAGTCCCGCCTTTTTCGGGCCCCATCGCGAGCGATGGGCTGGCACCAGAGGGATGTTGGCGGATGGCCTCGGCGCAGCCGATCCATGGGAATCCCGACAAAGCCAGAGGGGTAGGCCCATCCGCTTGCGAATGGGCCGTAGAGGCGAAGCCCTGAGTAGACGGGTCCCTCAGAGCTCCAAACCTCGGAACCGCCAGCGAGTGGAGCCCAGCCAGGCTTGGCTGGGCGACCGGCCAACCGAGGGGTGATTTTCTGCGAAAATGGGCCGCAGGGCGGAA
>JBEPXK010000313.1:0-5120 GCA_041641915.1 Planctomycetota bacterium | reverse complement strand
GGATCGAGGACGAGGCGCCTGCTGGTGCCGTCGGCGGCAATGGCGGTCACGCTCACCGGGGTGCGTTCGATCTGATGCGCCAGGTCGATACCGGTCACCTGCACCCGCAGCAGCAAGCTCAGTTCGTCGGCCCCGGCCGGCAGGTCGGTGAACTGCCAGCGCATCGCCTCCCCGTGGCCGGCGTCGAGGCGCCCGGCGAGAATGACCCGGTCGGTCGCCTCCGGCAGGGGCAGGGCCTGGCCGCTGCGCACCAGCCAACCACGTTGCGGCGCGCGGGTGATCATCGGCGCGATCAACCGGCCGACCTGCAGCCGGGTGGAGAGGGTGCCGACCAGGTCGAGCGCCACCACCGCACACAGCAACAGGGCCAGGGTGCCGAGCCAGCGGCCAGCGACGTAGGCGCTGCGCGGCAGGGGTTTGCTCAACAGCGAGAGCATGCAGCGCAGCTCCAGGTCACGACGCACTGGGGCGATGCCGCCCTGCAGCGCGAACATGACCACCGCGAAGGAAATGGTGCCGGTGACCACCGCCACCGACAGCCGCAGACGATCGGCCGGATTCGCCGCGCGCAGCTGCGGCACCGCAGCCAGGACCACCACCGTGGCCAGGACCAGCAGCAACCAGGCGCGCGAACGCAGCGCCTCGACCATCGTGATCCCGGCCATGGTCCGGGTGCCACGCAGCCAGTCACGCATGGTCGTCGGCGACCTCGGATCCGGCGGGGGCGGCGGGGGCGGCGGGAGCAGCGGGGGCCTCGGGGGCGGGAACTCCGGCGCCGGCGACGATCCGGCGGAAATGCTGTTCGAGCCGCTCGCGCGGATGCTCGAGCGCGATCAGCCGTTCGCCGGCGCTGCGTTCGAGCGCGGCGATCAGTTCCGGGTCGTCCCCACGTACGCGCAGCGCGACCTCGTCCTGGCGCGCGAGCAGCTCGTCGACCGCGCCCTGTTCGCGCAGCACGCCGTTGTGGAGGATGGCGATGCGATCGCAGACGTCCTCGACATCGGCGAGCAGGTGGCTGCTCAGCAGCACCGTGGTGCCGCGCGCGCGCAGACTCTGGATCAGCTCCTTGACCTCGACGATGCCCAGCGGGTCGAGCCCGGAGGTCGGCTCGTCGAGGATCACCAGGTCGGGGCGGTTGATCAGCGCCTGGGCCAAGCCGAGACGGCGGGCCATCCCCTTGGAATACTCGCCCAGCCGCCGGCGGCGCGCCCCCTCCAGGCCCACGGTGGCGATGAGCTCGTCGATCCGCCGCCCCAGTTCGGCCCGGGGCACGCCGAACAGCCGGCCGTAGAAGCGCAGGGTCTGCTCGGCGTCGAGGAAGCGGTAGAGGTGGGTCTCTTCGGGCAGGTAGCCGAGCCGATGCTTAGCCGCGAGGTCGCCGGGATCCCGGCCGAAGACGAAGGCGTCGCCGGCGCTGGGGCGCAACAGGCCGAGCAGCAGCTTGATGGTCGTGGTCTTGCCCGAACCGTTGGGGCCGAGCAGGCCGTAGACCTCGCCGGCACGCACCTCGAGGTCGAGGCCGTGCAGCGCGCGCACCCGCGGCCGGCCCCAGAAGTCGGTGTAGGTCTTGGCCAGCCCCACCGTTCGCAGGACGATCTCGTCGTTCATCGCGGCCATGAGATGGGGCGACGCTGCCCAGGCAAGCGCCCACCGCCGATCGGCGGTCCGGCGGTGGCTTACTCAGCCCGACGCGCCGCTCCGGGTTGCGGATTGCCTGTCGCGCGCGCACGCGCTAGACGAGGGCATGCGCAAGTCGTCGTTGCTCCTGGTCGCCATCTTCCTGCTCGCCGGCTGCGGCGATGCCGTCTACCAGACCCGCTACATCCCGCGCCACCACGATCTGAGTTGGGACGACAGCTGGGAGCAGCTGCCCTGGCGCGAGCCGGCCCTGCCGGGCAACCCGCACTACGCCCACCATGAGAACCCGCAGCGACCCGGAGCGCGCGAGCAGACCCGGTATTCGCTCGGGCACTCGCCGATCGACTTCCACTACACCGGCGATCACTGCACCGGGGTGCTCGACTCCCCTGCAGAGGGCGAGTGATCCGCTGACGGCCCGTCCGGACGGCGGCGCGGCCAGCGTTTGAGCACCGGCGGCAGCAGCACGAACCACAGCGGCCACAGCGCCAGCAGGTACCAGGGCAAGGCGCCGCAGCGCCACCGCGCGGCTGGCCACTGCGCGACCATCCGCGCGACGCCGACCAGCGCGTCGAGCCCGACCTCCACCACCAGATAGCATCCGGCCCACGGCCCGTCCGGCCACAACGCAGCGAGCGGCAGCAGCACCGCGCCGCCGGCGAGGGTCAGCACGAGGAAGGGCGTGGCGAGCACCGTGGCCACCGGCGCCCAGGGGCTGACGGTGCCGAACACCGCCGCGGTCAGCGGCGCCACCGCCAGTCCCGCGGCCACACCGATGAGCATCCCATCGGCTCCCTGACGCAACAGCCAGAGCGTGCCCCGCCAGCCGGCCGCGCTCAACGGCAGGGGCTGGAGCGGCAGCAGGCGTCGGCGCAGCGCGACGAGTTCCCGCCCCAGGGTGACGATACCCAGCACCGCCGCGGCGCTGAGCTGGAACCCGAGTTCGCGCGCCTGACCCGGCGCGCTGGCGAGCAGCACGATCACCGCGAGGCTGAGCGCGGCGAGACGGTGCGGCCGCCGCCCCGCCAGACGCGCGACCACCACCGCCGCGACCATCACCGCCGCGCGGCGGGTGGCGAGGCTATCGCCAGCGATCCACAGATAGACGCCGGCGAGGCCGACCAGCAGCACCTGCCGCGCCGCCCAGGGGCGCACGGCGACTCGCAGCACCAGCGCCGCCAGGGCGAGCACCAGCCCCAGGTGCAGGCCGCTGACCGCGAGCAGGTGCATCAGGCCGCCGCGGCGGAACAGCTCGCGATCGGCCACCCGGCCACAACCGAGCAGCAGGCGCGCAGCGAGATCGCGGTGCCGGCGCAGCCGGTCGAGCGAAGCCCACAAGGCCCCGCGCGCCGTACGCTCGCGCCGCGCGCTCACCCGCAGCGCGGCGGCACGGATCCGGTGGCGCGGGCCAGCACGCCAGGGCTCGATCGCGTAGGTCCCGCCGACCCACACCCGGTCGCCTGCGCGCAGTGGCGGGCTGACCGGAGCGAGACAGAAGAGACGGTGGTGTGCCCGCGGCAGGGCACCGGTGTGCACCTCAGGATCGGCCAGCACCACGCCCTGCGACCAGGTCCAGGGATAGACGGCACTCGCCCGGCCCTCGAGCGCGATCAACCGTGGCGGCTCGTCGATCCGCAGGGCGGGATCGGCCATCCCGGCCCCGCAGCACAGGGCGGCGAGCAGCAGGGCCAGGCGCCGCGCCAGGGGCCAGCGGGCCCGGCGGCGCGGCAGGCAGGCGAACAGCAGCGCGGCGAGGCCGCAGAGCCAGAGCAGCGGCGCGGGCCAGACGGCGGACCCGAGCAGGGCCCCGGCGAACAGGCCACCAGCGAACCAGGGCAAGGGCGGCGAGCCGGCCGGATCGAAACCGGCGCCCCCGCTCTGCGGGACGGAAACGAGCCCGTCGCCTGCGGCCCCCTCACCGGCGAGCACATCGCGCACGGCTGCGGATCAGATCGCCAGCTGGGCCGTCCCGCCGAGTTGCTCGGCGTAGGGCGCGAGCGCGGGGTCGACCTCGTCCTCGAGGAAACGCGCGACCTGCTGGGGCGCGCGACCAACGAAGCTGGCCGGATCGAGCAGCTGCTCGAGCCGGGGGTGGATCGGCGCGAAGTAGTCGTCGTCGCGGATCCGGACGATCAGGTCGTTGTCGCCCCCCTCCTGCTTGACCACCGCCGCGGCCTGCTGACTGAGCACGCGGATCCGTTCGTGGCATTCCTGGCGATCGCCGCCGGCGCGGACCATGGCCATGATGATGTTCTCGGTCGCCATGAACGGCAACTCGGAACGGATCCGGCGCGCGATCACCGCCGGATAGACCACCAGCCCCTCGGCCACGTTCTGGATGAGGCCCAGCACCGCGTCGGCGCCGAGCATAGCCTCGGCGAGCGAGATCCGCCGGTTGGCGCTGTCGTCGAGCGTGCGCTCCATCCACTGCACCGCCGCGGTCTGCTGGGCGTCGGCGACCAGGACCATCAGGTGGCGCGCGATCGCGCAGCAGCGTTCGCACCGCATGGGGTTGCGCTTGTAGGCCATGGCCGAGGAACCGATCTGGTCCTTGGCGAACGGCTCCTCGACCTCCTTGAGGTTGGCCAGCAGGCGGATGTCGGTCGCCAGCTTGTGGGCCGTGGCGCCGAGCGATCCGATCGCGCCGAGGATGTCCACATCGACCTTGCGCGAATAGGTCTGACCGGTGACCGCGTAGGTCCGCTCGAAGCCGCAGGCGGCGGTCACCTTGTGGTCGAGACCCTCGACCTTGGCGTGGTCACCGTCGAACAGCGCCAGGAAGCTGGCCTGGGTGCCGGTGGTGCCCTTGACTCCGCGCAGGCGCAGATCGGCGCGGGCCCGCTCGAGATTGCGCAGGTCCATCAGCAGGTCCTGGATCCACAGGCAGGCGCGCTTGCCGACGGTGGTCAGCTGCGCCGGTTGATAGTGGGTGAAACCGAGCGTGGGCAGATCGAGGTATTCGCGAGCGAAGTGTCGCAAGCGATCGATCGCTCGCGCCAGCTTGGGCAGCAGCAGGTCGAGCCCGTCGCGCAGCACGATCAGGTCGGTGTTGTCGCCGACGTAGCAGCTGGTCGCGCCGAGGTGGATGATCGGCGCCGCCTGGGGGCAACGCGCGGCGAAGGTGTGGACGTGGGCCATCACATCGTGCCGCCGTCGGCGCTCTTCGGCGGCGGCGAGCTCGTAGTCGATGTCGTCGACGGCGGCCTCCATCTCGGCGATCTGCTCTTCGCTGATCGCCAACCCCAGTTCGCGCTGGGCCCGGGCGAGGATGACCCACAACCGGCGCCAGGTGCCGAACTTCTTGGCATCGGAGAAATTGTAGAGCATCTCGTCGGAGGCGTAACGGCTGCTCAGGGGGGATTGATAGCTCTCGCGGCTCATGGGCGGGTCCTCGGGGGGCGGTCGGCGCAGCGCGCGCCACGACCCAGCATGGCCCGAGCCGATGCGGCACAAGACCCGCGCCCTGCTTGTGGTCCCGCCCA
>JBEPXK010000312.1:0-5120 GCA_041641915.1 Planctomycetota bacterium | reverse complement strand
GAGGCGGGTAACTACTCATGCCCGGTAGGCCCGAGTAGTTACGCCTGTTATTCCGCTCTGCTTGAGACCGACCACTATCGCTGCGGGCTCTGCGCGGGCCCGGTGCCGGTCGGTTGCCAGTCGGCATCGCGGGTGAGCACGAGCTTGTCGATCAAAGTACCGTCCTCGCGCATCCAGATGTTGAGCACGTGCTGGCCGTCGCGCTCGAAGCTCACGTTGCCTTCGAGCCGCTGCCAGATCCAGTCGCCGCCGTGGCGGCCGAACTCGCCAAGCACCTGCGTGTCGACGCCGAGGTAGAACGAGTCGCTGCTGCCACCGCGGCCCTGCCAGCGGACCCAGGCGTACCATTCGCCGGGCGCCTCGACCAGGATCGGGAAATCGAGGCGTGGACCGTGCCCCTGCTTGTATTTCGTGCCGTTATCCGGCTGCGCATCGATGGCCTGGGCGCTGGCGCCGCCGTGCTCGACCGGCGCGAAGGCGTGATTCTCGGCCTGCTTCTGGCAGAAGTAATTCTCCGCCTCGATGACGATGTGATCGCCCCGGGCGAGGAAGGGCTGGCGATCGATGCGGTAGGTGTGGGCGACCACTTCGCTGTCGGGCAGGTAGTCGCAGAAGGTCTTCGCCTTGAGCGTTGCGGAGCGGGCAAGGATGAATGGGGCATCGTAGCGGGGCGCAGCGACGGTCGGTTCGCTGCCGTCGAGGGTGTAGTGGATCTCAGCGTACCGGGTGTCGGTCTCCAGCGTGATCGTCAGTTCGCGCTGGTAGGCGCCGGCCTGCGGCGAGACGACGGGCGGCAACGCAGAGTCTGCGTCGCCGAAGTAGTAGACCGCCTCGACCACCGGGCTCGGGGCCTTGCCCGGTACGTGGGCCCGGGCTTTGACGATGCGCGTCGCTTCGATGCTCAGCGGTCCGGTGAAGACGGGCGAAGCGTCGGTCGGCTCCGCGCCGTCGAAGGCGTAGCGGAGTACCGCGTTGGGATCGGGATGGGTGATCTGCAGTTGGAGCGCCTGATCGCGCTGGCCGCTCGGCGGTGCGAAGCGCGGCGCACGGGTCCGACGCAGGTCCCAGCACACCAGGTTGAAATCACCGCGGGAATACAGCCGCCCCCCGCACAGTGCCTGCGGATGCGAGCTCTGGTTGTTGGGGACGCTGTCGCCGCCAGGAAAGGGGCTCAGGCGACGGAAGTCGTCCGGATCCGTGGACCACCACGAGGCGTGCTGCTGGCCGACCAGCAGGCGGCCGTCATCGGCCAACAGCTGAGCGATGCTGCCCTCGCCCCGGCGGCGCTCGACGCTGGCGAGGATGCGGCCGGTCTCCATGTCGACGCAGATGACCTGGCCCTGCGCGTGTTCATCGCGGACATCGCGGCCGGGGCGGGTGCAGCAGTAGAGCCGGTTGGCGTAGATCGCCGGGCTCTGGAAGCCGGCGGTGCAGTAGCGGCGATCGAGCGTCCACAGTAGCGTGGCATCGCCTGCGGCGTCGAGCCGCCAGGCGCTCACGCCGACTTCGCTGTCCTCGTTCTTGGTGCCGTTGGCGAACACGACCACATCGCCAGCCACCGCAGCGTTGCCGAGCTCCCCGCGGAAATAGGCCGCTGGTACGCTCCACAGCACCGTGCCGTCGCGCGGGTCGAGCAGGGCGGGGCCCATGATCAGCATTTGTTTGCCATCGAGCATGATGGGCACGCCGGAATGCGCGCCGCCGGAGCGTCCGCCGCCGAGGCCGTCGATCTTCACCGGACCCCAGCGCTTGGCCCCCGTCGCGGCGTCCCAGCCGTGTACCGCCCAGCCGTTGTCGTTGGCGACGATCACGCCCTGAGCGTGGGCGAGCGAGGTGCAGAGGTCCGGGGCCCTGGGCTTGTGGCTGGTGCGCTGCACCATCCGTCCGGCCGCCACCGCTGCGTCGAGATGCGCGGCGGCGGCGCTGGCCGAAGGCAATTCCGCGGTCCAGACCGTGGCGCCGTCGTTCGTATCAAGACAATAGAGCGCGCCATGGCCACCGATGGTGTAGAGGCGTTCGCCGACGATGCAGGGCGTGGTGAACGGGCCGTTCTTGGCCCAGGACCAGCCGCGACCGCTGTAGCTCGGATTGCGTGCGGCCGCGGGCCAGACCCGCTTCCAACGGGTCAGACCGGTCTGCGCGTCGATGCACAGCACCACGTCGTCGGCCTCTACCGAGGTCCGGCGCCGCAGCCAGCGCGCTCCGGTCTCGCCGTCGCGGTGTCCGTAGTAGCTGATACGGCTCGCGGCCGCGGGCCCCGCGGGCATCAGCTTGGTCGCCCACTCCTCATCGAAGGTCGGGCCGTTGGGCATCTGATACGAGAGGAAGACCTTGCCGTCGGCGACCACCGGCCCGCCGAGCCCGCCCATGACGATGTTGTAGGTCCCGGGCAGGTCGCTCTCCTCGCTGGTCCACAGTACGCTGGCCTGGCCCAGATCTGCGACCAGTTCCTGCTCCACGCCCGGCGCGGTACCGTTGCCGTAGCGTCCGCGCCAGCAGGGAAAGTCGGCCGCGGGTTGCGGCGGGTGGCGCTCGTCGATGGTCGCGCGATCGACCGAATGGCCTGTCAGCGTGCCGCTGACAGGTGCCGGTTCCGCCCGTTTGTTGCTCCGCCCGGCGCGGTACGTGCCGTCGATGCCAGTGGCAGACTCGCTCGCATCGATCTCCAGGCTCCACCAGGCGCCACCGTTCTTGTGGGCCTTGTAGTGGGCCTTGTCGACGAAGGGGTTGGCGATCAGCACGTAAGCCGTGCCGCTGAGCCGGCTGCCGTCCCACGCCAGCGACCCGCTGCGGCTGATCAGGCGTTGGCTGCCCCAACGCGGCGCCAGGGCCCAGATCTGCACCGGTTTCGCGCCGAGCAGGCCGATGGTGAGCTGCAGGCCCTCGCCGCCGGGAGGGGCGTCGGCCAACTTCAGGACCAGTCGGCGATAGGACTGCTGTAGCCGGTCCGGGCTCAGTTCGGCGATGGGTTCCAGGGTGGGAAACGCATCCTCCGCTGCCCTCGCTGCGGTGCAGGACAGCAGCGCGATGAGGCAGGGGAGGATGGCCGGTAGCGAGCGGCGCGGTGACATGTGGATCTCCTGACATTGTTCGATCGGGTAGGGCCCTGCGACTGGTACCGATGGCTGTGTGGTGACGTTCCCCTGTCACCTGGTGATTGAACGCGCGTTTTGTGATCATGACGGAGCCGAAGCAGCAAGCCGTCGCAGAGACCACGCCGTTGGTTTGTCAGGGCCGGTGTGCGCCGATGGTCCTGCGCTGCGGTCATCTGCGCCACCCCGACGGGACCACGCAACGCTTGCGCGCCAAGCATTCCTATCGCTTGTTCGGCGTGATTGACGGGATGCTCGTGGTGCAGGGGGAGCTCAGCCTCGGTCCCGGCTCGCTGGCCTTGATCCCGCCGGGCGGCGACCGCCAGTTGTGCTTCGGACCTTCGAGTGCCGTGCTGCAGGCGGTCTTCGACGTGGTGCCGGTCCCGCGGCGACGCAGCGCGCAAGGCGACTGGATCCATCTTGCACCCGCGCGTCCGCAGCCATCGCCACGGGAGATGTGGGGTGTCGATCTGCCGTTGCAGGTGCCACCGGCGTTGTGCGCAGCGGGGCTGGGGGCGCTGCATCTGATCCGGGCGATGTATTGGCGATCGCCCGCTGGCCACGCCCGTGCGTGCGGCCACCTCGGCGCCTTCCTCGGCAATCTGGCCTATCATTGCGCCCAAGCGCCCGCGCCGGCGGTGGCAGGGGCGAGCCGATCGCGCGTGCTGCAGCAGGCGCTGCAGCTGATCGACGATCCGCAGGCTGCGCCGCTATCGGTCGCCGCGGTGGCCGAGCTGGTCGGGACGTCGCGCGAGCACCTCTCGCGCCTGGCGCAGCGGGAACTCGGCCGGTCGCTACGCGCGGTGATTCAGACGCGACGACGGGAGATGGCCTGCCGCCTGCTGCTTGATACCGACCAACCGGTCAGCGCCATCGCCGATGACCTCAATTACCGCAGCGAAGCCTCGTTCTACCGCGCCTTCCGCCGCTGGTTCGGCGTCACCCCGTCCGATTTTCGCCAGCGGCGGTGATGCTCTGGAGCACCATCGGCCTCAGGCGGGGATGATGACCATGATCGCTTCCTGACGTTCGATCCATTCGGCGCGCAGGCGACCGCTCTTCACCCCGATCCAGGGGTGGTGGTCGTTGAGCGGGTCGTCGCAGAAGGCCCGATGCAGGTCTTCCGTTTCGAGTTTGATGCCCCATTTGGGCTGGGTCTCGTCGACGGTGAAGGAGCGCAGCCGTCGCTTGCCGCTGAAATCGATCAGCAGCTCCGGGATCGGTGAGTCGAGCTGGAACTGTTCGACCGTCTCGCCCAGCAGGGCGTCGAGGCGTTTGTCACGCAGATGCGGCGGGAAGCCGCTGCCGACGTAGACCGAGCGCGGGGCGTCGAAGCGCCACTGACATTCGCAACAGATGGTCACCCGGCCGGTCTCGCCACGCTCGTCGAGCTCGCCGAGTTCAACGAACAGGCTGCCGTGAACGGTCAGGTGGAGCCGGGTGATCGGCAAGCCCTGCAACCGCGCGAACAGCGCGCGGCACTGGGCTCTGGACACCGGAATGCTGGGGTTGTCGCTCGCCACACCGTCCCTGGGTTCCGCCTCCAGTCTAGACCCGCGAGCTACGCGCTCAAGCAAAGGGCGCAAGCGCCTGGGGCCGAGCGCTCACTCGCTGCGCGGCGACCCGTTCATTCCGCTTGCGCTGGTGCCGCTTCGAGCACGGCATCCCTGCGGCCGTAGAGGTCGTGCAGCGCCAACCAGCGCCTGGCCAGCTCGCGGTCGGGCACCCAGAGGTGGTCGGCGCGCTCGGATTCCGGCACCGCGCTGGCCGGACGCAGGATCTGCTCCAGCGGGACAACCCCCTGGTCCTCGTCGTAGACCGGCGTCTTCTCCTCGGGCCAGGGGATGATGTGGTAGGTCTTTGCGTCGTCCTGGCGGAAGGCGAACCATTTGAGCCCGAGCAGCTCCTCCGGGGCGCGGGGGTGGAGCAGCCAGCCGCTGGCGCGATCGACCGGTTGGAGCGTGGTCGGGCCGTCGGTGGGGTAGCTGTCCGTGGGTACGCGCAGGCGCATGGCGCGGTCGATGAATG
>JBEPXK010000311.1:0-5125 GCA_041641915.1 Planctomycetota bacterium | reverse complement strand
CGGCGTGGGCCCGAAGCTGGCCGTCGCCATCGTCGCCTTCCGCACGGAGCACGGCGGGTTCACCAGCCGGGCCCAACTCAAGCGGGTCCCCCGCCTCGGCGCCAAGGCCTTCGAGCAGTGCGCAGGCTTCCTGCGCGTCAGCGGCGGCCGCCAACCCCTGGACGCCACCGCCGTGCACCCCGAACGCTACCCCGTGGTCGAACGCAAGGGGCAGGGCGGACTCCGAATGCTCCCTCAGAACTGTTGAGCTCAGCCGTCACCCGACGGAATCCCGGCTCCACGTACCGGACGGAAGCCAACGCAGCTGATGCCGCTGTAGCCAGGCGCGAACGGCTGACGGTTCGCGCAGCGCATGGCGTCGGCGGTGTGGTACCAACCACCGCCGCGGCTCACGCGGTAGTTGCCGCTGGCCGGGCCTGCCGGATCCTCTGTCGGTGTGTAACCGTAATAAGCGGACGCATACCAGTCGGCGCACCATTCCCAAGCATTGCCCGCCGTATCGTACAGACCGTAGCCGTTGGCGGCATAGCTACCCACAGGCCTCCGATCACCAACGTTCTCGTCGTAGTCGTAATTGGCCCGCAGGGCATCGGCTGCCGCATCGCCCCACGGGTAGGATGCTCCGGAGAGACCGCCGCGCGCGGCGTATTCCCACTCGGCCTCCGTGGGCAGACGATAGCCGACAGCGTCTTGATCGATCGCCCAGTCGGTCAAGTCGACCGCCGCCTCGAGGCCCTCGTGTTGGTTGACCAAGGCGCAAAAGGCCTGCGCTCCGTGCCAGGTCACCGCCACCACCGGATACTGCCCTCGATCGCTGTCCACTACGAGCTCCGAGCCGTCCCAGCTAATCTCGCAATAGCTGCTGTCGAGATCCAACAGCTGCGTGCCGGCATAAGTGACACTCTCTTCCGACGCCGTCACCACCAATTGACCGATCGCCCAATTCATCACTGCTGCGTACTGAGCGTTTGTCACCTCATGAGCACTGATATGGAACGCCGAGAGCGTCACATTGTGTACCGGCCGCTCGTCATCGTCTCCCACATCGTCGCTATCGCCCATCGCAAAGCCACCGCCGTCGAGCGAGACCATGACCAGCTCATGCAGGCTGTCGATCACGCTCACCGCAATGGCCTGATCGATGGTTGCCGTGCCGTCATCAGCCCGCAATATCAGGTTGTAGGTGTTGTCGCCATCTGTGTCTGCTGGTGATTCGAAATCCGGCGCAGCGACAAACCGCAACTGACTGCCATCAACCACGAACAGACCGGCATCCGCTCCCCCGACAACGCTGAAACCGACGCTGTCGCCATCGACATCCGTCGCCACCAGCATCAGCACCACATCGCTGTTCTCGACCATGCTGGCGCTGGCGCTGCTGGTGATGACCGGCGCGTCGTTGACCGGGTTCACCGTCAAAGCCACGGTCGCCGGATCGCTGGTCGCCAGGCCGTCAGAGACGGTGAAACTGAAGCTGTCGGCGCCATTGAAATCCGCGTCGGGCGTGTAAGTGGCGGTGGCTCCGGTCAAATCGAGCGTTCCGTAGGCCGGCTCGTCCTCCACCGCATAGCTTAAGGCATCGCCATCGCCATCCGTACCACTCAGGACCACAGTGATGGTGCCATCTTCGTCACCCACACCGGTCAGCCCGGCATCGGCCACGGGAGCGTCATTCTCTCGGGTCACGGTCAGGTCCACGGTCGCCACTGCGCTGCTGAGCGAACCATCACTGACGGTGAAATCGAAGCTGTCCGGGCCCTGATAGTCGGCATCCGGGGTGTAGGTTGCCGTGGCTCCGGCAAGAACGACGCTTCCATGCGATGGTTGCGCATCGACGGCGTAGATCAATGAATCGCCGTCGACATCGCTCCCACTCAAGGCCACCTCGATCGCGCTGTTCTTGGGACCGGACGCCTCCAGTCCGGTCGCGGCGACCGGCGCATCATTCACGGACACAATTGTCAAGGCGACAGTGGCCGGGGAGCTGATTGCCCCCCCATCGCTGACGGTAAAAGCGAACGAATCGGTCCCATGGTAGTTCGATTCGGGGGTATAGATCGCCGTGGCGCCAGAGAGGGTGAGCACGCCGTGCGCGGGCGACTGATAAATGGCATAGCTCAAGGCGTCACCATCGGCGTCGTTCCCACGCAGGGTGATGTCCGCCGTGCTATCTTCGCTCAGCTCGACCGCGATACCCGACTGAGCCGTCGGAACAGAATTGCCGCCACTGTTCGAGCTGCCGCCATCGTCGTCATCGCTGCAGCCAGCGAACAGCACGACACACAGGATCCCACAGCAAAAGATGCCAGCAAATTGACCACGCATGGACTCTCCTCATTGAAGCGCTCTGTCACTCCGCCACCAGAGCGGATATGATCGCTTTCGCAGTTGCCAGGACTATTGGGCTTTTTCCTCACAGTCAACCGTATAGTACCGCCACCGCCGTCCACCGCCTTACCGCCACGTACGATTGGCTTGACTATAGCTAGCGGTGACATAGTGACCCGTACGGAGCTTTTCAGGCAGCCCCCCCTCCTCTGAGTTGCAGGCTGGGGCCCAGCAGGAGCTGCCGGGGCATAGCGACACGCAGCCAACCAAGGTGGGCCTCCGCCCACAACCCAAGGGTTGAGCATAGGGCTCCGGCCCACCTTTCCGCTCTTTCATCAGGGGACTTCGTCCCCCGAACCCCCTGTGCCTCGACAGCTTGTGACAGCACCTCTTTCAAAACGTTGTTTTTGTAGCTGTCACAAGCAATCGAGGCACTAATAGAGAAAGCTGCCCGCAATTGGCGGAAATTTTTGGCTGCGCCAGGGGGCAAGCCCCCTGGACCCCCAGTTGGCTTGTTGCTCGTTGCTGCGCCCAGCAGCCCGGCCAGCCATCCGCCTCCGGCGGACCGCGCTCCGCGCTTGGCGGGCAGGGCCGCTGCGCTCCGCTCCTTGCCGGCTAGCTGTTGCCAGCTGGCACACCCTGTCCTTGGGCAGGGCGGAAGCCAAGATCGTCGAAGCTGAAGGCCGGCGTGTACCCGACGCGATAGGCGCAGCGCAGGTGGTAGGCCGCGTTGCCCCAGCAGCCGCCGCGTATGACGCGGTAGGAGCCGCTCGCAGGACCCGTGGGATCGGTCACCGCATCGCCATCGTTGTCGTTGTCCACCCCATCAGCGGTGCCGTCCTCATCGGCGACGCCATCTGCTTTCAGGCCGTCATACGCGTCGCTGTGATACCAGTCCGAGCACCATTCCCAGACGTTGCCGGCCATGTCATGGAGGCCGTAACCGTTCGCGGCGTAATCGCCCACCGGGCTGGTGTAGGGATACCCCGCCACACCGTCGTAGGCGTCATCATCTGACCATCCATTGCACTGACTCCCATCCGGCTCCTTCTGCGTGGCGGGATCAGCGGTCCACCACGGGTATTTCGCCCCGCCATCCCAGCCGCCACGAGCCGCGTACTCCCACTCCGCCTCCGTCGGCAAACGCCAACCGGCGATCGTCGGATCCACGCTCCAATCCACCAGATTGACCGGGTTGGTCGCCGCGCCCGCCTGCACGTTTTGCGCCCAGCAGTAGAACTGGCTGCCGTACCAGCTCACTTCCACCACCGGGTGATTCGCCCGGCTGTCGGTGGCGCCATCCGGGTGCCCGGTCACATCCTTGATGCCGAAGGCGCCGCCTTCCCACACGATCTGACAATACGACGCATCCAGTTCCAGGATCTCCTGCTGCTGCCACGCCGTCGTATCGTCGCGCGGATCGGTGCCCACATTACGCACCGTCGTCGGCGTGGTCGGATCATCGACCTCGATATAGGCATCTGCCCCGTTGCCATCCCCGTTCGGATCCAGCGCCCAGTTCAACATCGCCGCGTACTGCGCGTTCGTCACCTCGGTCGCCGCCAGCTGAAAGTCCCGGCTGAGCGTCACCTGGCGCAGTGGCAGCTCAAAGCTATTGCCAACCCCCGCCTGATCGCCTTGGGTGAACGTCCCGGCCGGGATCGTCACCGTACGCGCAGACCAGCTGCAATCGAACCGCAGGGTCAGCGCATCGCTCGCCGCCAGATTCCCGAACACCGCCGGCGACGCCAGTTTGACCTCACGATCGTCGATGACGAACACACCGCCAGGCTGCCAACCAGGGCGCTCGCCGACGGTGATGCGCACCGTCCGGCCATCGGCCGCCGCGGCCGAGGCGGCGCCCGCGACGCTGAAGATGGTGATCAACAGGAACACGGTAAGCTGGGGCATGAGGCGCGGCATGGCGATATCCTGGGGTGCGAGGTATTGGGCAACGCTACTACTACAGCTTGTCGTTTTCTTGGCAAGACGCGATCCCCGGACAGCTGCCAGTGTGTGCTCCTTGGCTCAGATTGGCTCAGATTGGCTCAGAGATGCTGCCGGAATGCCAGAACGCAAGAAGGGCACACGCTAACGCTTCCGCCGCGCTTGTCTTGAATCTTTCGGCCATGTTGCAGGGCCCGCCCGGCGAACCGGCCACGCCGGCGCCGAGTTGGGCAGGTCTACACGGTACCCGGATCTTCGTCACCGAGCGGATCGATCGTGTCGACCATCGTGCGGATCGGCTCTACCAGCGCTTCGCGGAGGTCATCGTCGATCGCCTGACCCTTGCGGCCGCGGCGGGCGATGCGGCCGGCGGCGGTGAGGAAGGCTTTGCGCAGCTCGGCGGCGAAGTGGACGAAGAAACCGCCACCGGGGATCCGCGTCGCGCCCAGGCCCTGTTCGCGCGCGGCCTGGCTGATGCCGGCGAAGGCCTCGAAATGGATCAGGCCCTGCTCGAGCACCACCACCGGCCAATCGTCGCTGCTCGGCGGAAGCACGACCACCCGCCGGGGGCGGCCGAACAGGCCCGGCAGGCCCGGCGCGCTGATCTCGAAGTCGCGGGTGGCGGCGAAGCCGGCGAAGCCGCCGGAGATCGCGCCGATGACCATGCCGGCGCCGAAGGAGATCTGCCCGACCGCCGCGTCGATCGCGCCGCCGGTCAGGCTGCCAGCCACTACGCCGTTGCGCACCAGCTGCAGGCGGCTCATGCCGAACCGGCGCCAGACCTCGTCGTGTTCGAGCTCGTCGGCGACCACCGCCCGGTCGGCTTCGGCATAGTCCATCCGCTCGTGAC
>JBEPXK010000310.1:0-5130 GCA_041641915.1 Planctomycetota bacterium | reverse complement strand
CCCTCCGGCCCATTTTCGGCGGAAAACAGGGCTCTGTCGGCCGATGGGGGCCGGCCCGGCCCCCATGACCCCCTCGGCGGCGCGCTGACGCGCGCAAGGCTAGGATCGGCTTGGGAGCACTCTCCAGGAGCTCTGAGGGCCCCGTCCAAGGTGAGCTCTCCCTCAGAGGGGGGCGAAGCCCCCCTCTGTAGTCAGCTCGGGTCTGGCGGAGGCTCGATCGCGAACAGCGTGTCGAGTCGGGTCATGGTCAACAGTCGGCGCAGTTCCGGCCCCAGACCGCTGAGTACCACCGGGCGCTGGGCCGGCGAGAGCTGCTGGTGTAGCCCCGCCAGCAGGGCGAGCATCAGCGAGCCGACCACCTCGACGCCGGTGAAATCGAACCGGAAACGGGCGTCGGGGTGGTCGTCGAGCGCCGCGAGCAGGGCGGTGCGCAGATCCTCGACCACCGACGGCTCGATCAGGCGCGCGGCGGTCAGCGTCACCACGACCCAGCCATTGCCGTATTCGATGCTCGCGTGCACACAGCCCATCGCCACCCTCCCCGATTCATCATAGCACAGTCGTCGGGCGAGTCAGGCGGCAAGGATGTCGAACCGCACGCTCATGGGCTTTGTCCCACCGGTCCATGCGCACGCGAAGGGACCGGCGGGCCTGAGGCCAGGTACGTCACGCTCAGGCTTTGACCAGCTCGCAGCCGCGGGCCTTGCAGGCGGCCATCGATCCGAGACAGCAGGTGACGCGATCGAAACCTGCATCAGCGAGGATGCTCGCGGCGATGATCGCCCGATGGCCGCTGCCGCAGAAGGTGACCAGTTCACGGTCGTGCGGCAGGGAGTCGGCGGCCGCGGGCAGATCGCCGAGGAAGACATGCTGTGCCTGCGGCAGGTGGCCGCTGCGCCATTCGTCTTGCGGACGGACGTCGACCACCAGGCGCTCGCCGGTCTCGTCGTTGAGCAGTTCGCTGATGTGGCAGGAGGGCAGTCGCGTGAAATCCCGCCCGGCGGTCTCCCAGCTGCGCATCCCGCCGGCCAGCTCGTAGCCCAGCTGGTCGAAGCCGATGCGGCTGAAGCTGGCGATCGCCGCGGCGATGCCGCCGTCGTCGACCTCGGCGCCGATCAGTCCGATCGGGCGGGCGGGGTCGAGCAGGAAGCCGGCATAGGCGGTGATCAGGCTCACCGGGATGCAGAGCGCGCCGGGCACCACCGCGCCGGCTGCGGCTTCGGGGCTGCGCAGGTCGACCGCCTGCATGCCCCGTTCCATCTGTTCGGCGAAGGCCGTCGGGCCCACCGGACGCGGTAGCGGGAGGTGCGGCAGCGGCGGGGCGCCGTCCTTGTTGTACTGTTCCATCAGTCGGAAATAGGGCGGATGCAGGGGGTGCTCGGCGCACTTGGCGGCGACGAAGTCCTCGCGGCTGCAGGCGAGCAGCGGGTTGTGGCGCCGTTCCAGGCCGATGGTCGAATCGTCGCGTTTGGCCAGACCGCCGCCGCAGACGGAACCCGAGCCGTGGGCGGGGTAGATCAGCGCCTGGTCGCCAAGCGGGAGCAGCTTGTCATGGATGCTGGCGTAGAGCTGTTCAGCAGCGGTTTGCGGACCGGCCGGATGCAGGTCGGTGCGGCCGACAGACTGCACGAACAGGCAGTCGCCGGTGAACACCGCCACGGCCTCGGCGTCGGTCGCGGTGTCGTCGAGCACAAAGCTGAGGCTCTCGGGGGTATGGCCCGGCGTTTCGAGCACGCGCAGCCGGCAGTCGCCGAAGGTGAAGCTATCGCCTTCGCGTGCGGGCTCGCCGTAGCCGAAGTCGAGCTGGGCGCCGTGATGCACCGGGGCGCCGGTGCGGCGGGCCAGATCCGGTGCGCCGCTGACCAGGTCCTCGTTGCGGTGGGTCTCGAAGATGCCGGTGATCGCCACGCCCTCCTGGCGCGCGATGTCGATGTAGATCTCGCTGTCTCGGCGCGGGTCGATCACCGCTGCGACGGTGCCCGAACCGACGACGTAGCTGTTCTGGGCCAATCCGGGGGTCTTGATGCGATGGATGAACATGGATGCTCCTATCAGAGGGGGCGCTGCCCCCTCGCGCCTTCGGCGCGTACCCCCACGGCCTCGGTCGCCCTTCGCCAGCTTCGCTGGCGTTTCCGCCGGGCCTTCGGCCCATTTTCGGCGGAAAACAGGGCTCTGTCGGCCGATGGGGGCCGGCCCGGCCCCCCATGGCCCCCTCGGCGGCGCGCTGACGCGCGCAAGGCCGGGATCGGCTTGGTAGCCCTTCCCGGAGCTCTGAGGGACACGTCAACATGGACGCTCCTTGTCGCTGGTTCTAGTGGTCGTGGTCTGTCTGCGCATTCCTGTACCAGATGCCTGCCGCGGACAGGCCTTTGCTGCGTTGCGATTTTCTCGACATGGTGTTGCCACGCCTTCGTCATCGCGTCTTGCCCGGGCGGCTCTGCTGGAGACACAACACTAGACTAGACCGCCGGCAGTGGTGCGAAGGGCCCGGCTTCTGAGATACATGTAAGCGCAGTGCCAGTATCGCGCTGCGTCGCAGTCAGAGCCTACACCCAGGTGAAGTCGGCGCCGATGGACTGCCAGGTGGGCTCGGGTGTGTGTACGGTCTGCCAGAGGTAGAGGCCGCGCGCTGGCGCCTGATCGGCGGCCTGGGGCAGGCGGTGTCCGGCGAGCAGGGCAGCGAGCGTCGCGAGCCGACAGCCGCCGGTGGCGTGGCGGACCATCAGGCCGACCAGGCTGCGCACCAGGTGATAGCCGCAGCGATCGGCGCGCAGGGTGCAGCGGAGCTGATCGCTGCCGGGTTCGTCCCAGCCGAGCGCGGCGATGGTCGTGTGCAGTGAGCGACGATGATCGCCACGGCGCAGCAAGGCGGAGAAATCATCGTGCTCCCGGATCAGCTCCGCCGCGCGCGCGAGTGCGTCCGGTTGCGGTCGTCGTGCCGGGCGCCAGTGCGTGCGGCTGCGCAGCGGATCGCGCACCGGGCCCGCGTCGAGCAGATAAAGGTAGGTCTTCTCGCGGCAGGCGGTGATCGCATCCCAGTCTGCGTCGACCGGGGCGCAGGCGGTGCAGCAGAGGGTCGGCGGCGATTGATGGTTCACCGCTGCGGCCAGGGCGGTGGGCTCCCAGCTGCGCGTGCAGTCGATGTGGCTCACCAGCGCGCGGGCGTGGACGCCGGCGTCGAGGCGCGAACAGGCTGTCGGCCTTGCCTCCGGTTCGCCGAGCCGGCGCAGCGCGTCGGCGAGCGCATCGCCGGCCGCGCGGCCGGCGCCACAGGGCCACCAGCCCTGGTAGGCGCTGCCGTCGTAGGCGAGGCGGAGGGCGTAGCGGGGCATGGGCGGCGTCGGCGGATCCGGTTCAGGTGAGCGGCGCCTCCGGCGAGCCGACACAGATCGGCGGGCTGCGGGTCTCGGAGATCGCCTCCAGGTCGTCGGCCGCGTGCCGCAGCGCGGTGCGCAGGCCTTCGACGATCGTCGGGTGGTAGAAGGCCTGAAGCAAGAGCTCGTCGACGCTCATGCCGCGATCGATCGCCAGGGCCAGCTGATGGCCGAGGTACTCGGCATCGGGCGCGACCATTTCAGCCCCGCGCACCCGGCGGCTGTCGCGATCGATGTATAGGGCGAGGCGCCCCTGGTTGCGGCCCATCAGCCGGGCGCGGCCCTGGTTGCCGAAGTCCACCGTGCCGACGCTGATGCTATCGCGATCGAGCTCGCCCAGCGAGCGACCGACCACCGCGATCTGCGGATCGCTGAACACCAGCTTCAGCGGCGTGCGACGGCAGAAGTCCTGCTGTCGCTCGGCCAGGGCGTTGTGCCCGGCGATGTAGCCGTCGTCCGCAGCCTCGTGCAGCAGCGGCAGTAGGCCGTTGGCATCGCCGGCAAGAAACACGCGCGTGTCGCCGATGCGCAGCGCGTGCGGATCAACCGGCGGCATGCCCTTGTCGTCGAGCTCCACCCCGAGGGTCTCCAGCCCCAGATCGGCGATGACCGGGCGTACGCCGGTCGCGGCGATCACTGCGTCGACCCGGACCGCACCCGCCTCGCTGTACACGACCAGCGCGTCGTCGTCCGGCTCGATCTCCACCGCCTGGCCCAGGTGCAGCGGCATCTCCGCGCCGATCGCATCGGCGGCGGCGCGGGCGACATCCGGATCGCTCAGTCCGGCGACGGTGTCGCGCATCTCGAAACCGGTGACCTCGCGCCCGAGGCGGCTGAGCGCGGTGCCCAGTTCGAGCCCGATGGCGCCGAGGCCGATCACCGCCAGGCGCGGCGGCAGATCCTCGCGTTCGAAGATGTCCTCGCTGGTGAGCACCCGCTCGCCGAACGCGCGCCAGGGCCCCGGCACCACCGGTTTGGCCCCGGTGGCCAGGATCACCGCGTCGGTCTCGATGCGCAGATCTCCGACCACCACCGCCCGCGGACCATCGAGGCGGGCCCGGCCGATGATCAGGCGGTCCCCGGCCAGCGCATGGGTGGCCTCGACCATGCCGCCGCTGTAGCGGTCGCGCTCGGCGCGGACGTGGCGCAGGACGCGCGGCAGGTCGCAGGCGAGGTGCTCGGACCCGTCGATGCCGACCGCGGCGAAGCGCCGGGTCCGCGCGAGGTCGTCGGCGACCGCGATCAGCGCCTTGGAGGGCATGCAGCCGACGCGGGCACAGGTGGTGCCGAGCGGGCCGCTATCGATCAGGTAGTAGTCGTCGGTGCGCTTGCGCACCTCGCGCAACGCGGCGAGCCCGGCGCTGCCGGCGCCGACGATCACCACCGCGGCGCGGCGGGTGTCCTGAGACATGGATCTCCCTTCAAAGGGGGCGCTGCCCCCTCGCGCCTTCGGCGCATACCCCCACGGCCTCGGTCGGGGTTCGCGGCCTCTGGCCGCGTTTTCTGCGGGCCTGCGGCCCATTTTCGCAGAAAACCACCCCTCGGTCGGCCGGTCGCCCAGCCAAGCCTGGTTGGGCTCCACTCGCTGGCGGTGCCGAGGTTTGGGGCTCTGAGGGACCTGTCAAAGGTGAGCTCTCCATCAGAGGGGGCGCTGCCCCCTCGCGCCTTCGGCGCGTACCCCCCCGGCCTCGGTCGCCCTTCGCCAGCTTCGCTGGCGTTTCCGCCGGGCCTGCGGCCCATTTTCGGCGGAAAACAG
>JBEPXK010000309.1:0-5166 GCA_041641915.1 Planctomycetota bacterium | reverse complement strand
CGTGGCTGCGAGCCGGTCGCTCGCCTGCTTGAAACCGACGACGCGCTCGCGCTCGCGCTCGAGCCCGGCGAGCACCGCGACCAGCGCGTCGGCGGTGAAATCGTTGCTCACCGCGCCGACGCCGTGAGCGCGGACCAGGCGCGCCATCTCGGGCGACGGGCCGACGACCACGCCGAGACGCGCCTGGATGAATTCGAACAGCTTGTTGGGCAACGCGTGCTTCTTGTTGAAGGAGATCGGCGGCAACACGAACAGACCGAGATCGCAGCCGTTGATCTGCCGGGCCACCGCCGGCATCGGCACCGGGGCGTGGAAACGGATCGCCGCGCAACCGGCCGCGCGCGCGCGCAAGCGGGCGATCCGCTCCTCCGGCCCGACGAGATAGAGGTCGAGGCTGTAGCGCGGCGCGAGCCGGGCGATCGCATCGATCAGGGTCTCGATGCCCCGTCCGGGCAGAGCCGCGCCGACGTGCACCGCGCGCAGCGGCTCGTCGGCCGGCGGCAGCGGGGCCGGCCGCAATTCCTGGTGGGGGATGGCGTTGGTGATCACCCGCGGGCGCACCGCGTAATAACGCGCGAAGCGCGCCGCCAGCGACCAGCCCACAGTGGTCACCCGGGCGCAGCGGGGCAGGTACCGCGCGCACAGGGCCCGGCGCATCGGCGCGTCGAGCAGCCGCCACCACCGCCGCTCGGCCGCCTCGAGCGGGGCATATTCGTGTGCATCGTAGATCACCGGCAGCCGCGGCCGGCGCCAGTGCGCCAGCGGCAGGGTGAGGAAGTCGTTGGCGATGATCAGATCGAGCCGACGCGAGGCCAGCGCGCGGGTGACCATCGCCACGTGGGGCGCGCTCAGATAGGCCAGCCGCGGCCAGCGCAGCAGCATCGCGAGCACATGCAATGCCTTGATCGCCGGGTGGCGCCGACGGTCGGGTAACGCCACCCAATCGCAACCGGGCACTGGCGCGCCGAAGGCGAACACGGTGATGCGATGCCCGTCATGGCGCAACGCGTCGATCTGACGGCGCACCCGCGGATCCGAACGAGCGTACGAGAAGACGATGATCCCGATGTGCACCTGCGCGAGGGTAGCGTCAACAACGTCATTGCCAGCGTGCGTAGAGCCCTGGCCGGTCGGTGCTTGTGTCTCGCGCGTTTGAGGAAACAATTCTCCATTAAACCCGTCTCGGGAGCGTGCCATGCCCACCAGCGTCCCCCTGCCATCGGTCCGGCGCCTGCCGGTCTATCTCGACCTGCTGCGGCAGCGCGCCGAGGCGGGCGAGGAGACCATCGCCTGCACCGCCATCGCCGGCGCGCTGAGCCAGGACCCGACCCAGGTGCGCAAGGACCTGGCGATCACCGGGGTCGGGGGCCGGCCCAAGATCGGCTACGACGTCGCCGAGCTGATCGCCGGCATCGAGTCCTTCCTCGGCTGGAACGACTGTTCGCAGGCCTTCCTCGCCGGCGCGGGCAACCTCGGCCGCGCATTGGTCGGCTACGCCGCGCTGCGCGACGCGGGACTGGAGATCGCCTGCGCCTTCGACACCGATCCGATCAAGCAGGGCGAGAGCATCGGCCAGGTCCAGGTGCTACCCCTGCGGCGTCTGCGCACTCTCGCGCGGCGCATGCACATCCACGTCGGCATCGTCGCCGTGCCCGCCGAAGCGGCCCAGGACGTGGCCGAGCTGATGATCGACGGCGGCATCACCGCGATCTGGAATTTCGCCCCGCAACGGCTCGAGGTGCCGCCGGAGGTGGTGGTCGAAGACGCCGACATGCTCTCCGGCTTCGCCGTGCTCAGCCATCGCCTGCACCACCGGCTCCAGAGCGCCGGCGACCGCCGGGGAGGCTGAGCATGCAACGCGACCCCGCCATCCACATCGAGGTCTGCCACGGCTCGGCCTGCTTCGCCCGCGGCGCCGGCGCGCTCGCGGCCCACATCCGCTCCCGGGTGGCGGCGACCGGCCTGAACGCGCGCATCGATCTGCGCGGCTGCCTCTGCCGCGACGCCTGCACCCGCGGCCCGCTGGTGGTGATCGACGGCGTCGCCCACCACGCGGTCGACACGGCGAGCGCAGACCGCCTGCTCGACGCCCTGGCCCGGGAGCTCGACCATGTCTGACCCCACTCCGCCCGTGGCCACCGCCGCCGCCGCCTGCCAGGACTGCTACAAGTGCGTCCGCGAATGCCCGGTCAAGGCGATCCGGGTCGAGGACGGCGCGGCAGCGATCCTCGCCGAGCAGTGCATCGCCTGCGGCCATTGCGTCCGCGTCTGCCCGGCGGGGGCCAAACGCATCCGGGACGACCGCGGTCGCGTGGCCGCGTTGCTGGGGGCGAGCGAACCGGTCTACGTCTCGCTCGCCCCCTCCTGGGTCAGCGAGTTTCCCACCCTCACGCCCGGGCAGATGGTCGCCGCGCTGCAGGCGCTCGGCTTCGCCGGGGTCGGGGCAACGGCCGCCGGCGCACAAGAGGTCAGCGCGCACTGCGCCGAACTGCTCGAACGCGAGCCGGGCACCTGGCTGTCCTCGGCCTGCCCGGCGGCGGTGGCCTGGGCCACCCGCTACACCGGCCTCGGCGCGCGCGTCACCCCGCTGCTCTCGCCGGCGCTGGCCCACGCCCGCCTGCTGCGAGAGCGCTTCGGCGACACGATCGCCGTGGTGTTCATCGGCCCCTGCATCGCGAAAAAACTGGAAGCCGACGCCGCTGGCGACGAACTCGCCGCGGCGCTGACCTTCGCCGACCTGCGCGCGTGGTGGGAGGAAGCCGGCGTCGACCCGACCGCACTCGAACCGGACCCGGAGGCCGGCTTCTGCGATCCGGACATCGCCGCCGGCGCGCTCTACCCGCTCGAGGGCGGGATGCTCGCCGGTATCCGCGACCGCTGCGCGGTCACCGACCCGCAGCTCGCCGGCTTCAGCGGCATGCGCGCAATCGAACGCGCGCTCGCCGATCTCAGCCCGGAGGACGGGGTCAGCCGGTTCCTCGAACTGCTTGCCTGCGAAGGCGGCTGCGTCAACGGCCCGTGCACCAGCGGCACCGGCGGCACCGTGACTCGCCGCGGCGCGGTGCTCGCCGCGGTGCCCGAGTCGCCGTCCACGGCGCTCGCCCCGCGCCGGATCGACATCGCCGCGCGCATCGACCCGCACCCGACACACCAGCCGCGGCATGACGCCGCCGCGCTGCGACGGGCGCTCGCGGCGGTGGGCAAGCGCGGACCCGAGGACGAGCTCAACTGCGGCGGCTGCGGCTACGAGACCTGTCGCGCCTTCGCCGCCGCCTGCCTCGAAGGCAAGGCCGAGGCAGCGATGTGCGTGACCTACATGCGCCGGCTGGCGCAGAACAAGGCCACCACCCTGTTGCACGCCATGCCCTCGGCCGCGGTGCTGGTCGACAGCGAACTGTACGTGGTCGAGAGCAACCGCGCCTTCCTGCGGCTGGTCGCACCCGACGGCAGCCTCGACGACCGCTGGGAGGCACGACCGGGTCTCGCTGGCGCCAGCCTGCCGAAGCTCACCGATTGCTGGAAGCCCTTCCGTCACGTGCTCGACACCGCCACCGACCTGGTCGACCGCGACCTGCGCCAGGGCGAACGCATCTGGCGCGTGTCGGTATTCACCGTCGAGCCGCACCGCCTCGTCGCCGGCATCCTCTCCGACATCACCGCCCCCGCCCTACGGCGTCAGGAGATCCTCGACCGCGCCGGCGCAGTGATCGAACGCCAGCTCGACGCGGTACAGCAGGTCGCCTGCATCCTCGGCGAGAACGCGGCCGAATCCGAGATCCTGCTCGGCAGCATCACCGAGGCCCTCGGCGGCGCGGAGCAACGCCTGCCCGGCTCCACGCGAACGGAACGCGAGCGCTGATGCTCGGTGGCGAGCGCTTCCTCGAACTCGCCTGCGTGCGGCGGGCCAAGCACGGGCAGAGCGTCAGCGGCGATGTCCACGTCGCCCGCCGCCTGCCAGAGGAGGGCCGGCTGGTCGCAGTGCTCAGCGACGGACTCGGCAGCGGCATCAAGGCCAACGTCCTCGCCACCCTGACCGCGACCATGGCCGGGCGGTTCGCCGCCGCCGGGCACGATCCCGAACGCAGCGCAGCCGCGATCATGCGCACCCTGCCGGTATGCTCGCGCCGTGGCATCGGCTACGCCACCTTCACCATCCTCGAAGCCCACGACCACGGCGCCTGCCGCCTGTGGTGGATGGGCAACCCGGCGCCGCTGGTGCGCGGCGCTGCCGGCGCGCGCCTGCTCACCGGCGAGCTGATCGCCGACGCCGGCGTCCCGGGCCGCACGCTGCGCAGCGCAAGCGTGGAGCTGGCGATCGACGAGGACCTGGTCACGGTCAGCGACGGGGTGGTCCACGCCGGCATGGGCAGCGACGCCCTGCCCCTGGGCTGGGGCGAAGAGGGCGTGCGCGACGCGCTCGCCGCGCGCACGGCGAACTCGGCCGCAGGGCTGGCCGAGAGCATCGTGGCCGAGGCCCTGCGCCTGGAAGCCGGCGCCACCCGCGACGACGCCTCCTGCATGGTCTGCCGCCTGCGCCACCCGCGCCACCTGCTGGTGGTCACCGGGCCGCCGTACGACCGCGACGAGGACGCCGCCTTCGCGCGGCGGGTAGCGGACTTCACGGGCACGGTGGTGGTCTGCGGCGGAACCACCGCGGCAGTGATCGCCCGTCAGCTCGACCGCCAGCTCGAGCTGCTGCCACAGGCCGGCGCCGCTGCGGTACCGCCGGCCTCGCGCATGGCCGGCTGCGCGCTGGTCACCGAAGGCGCAGTGACACTCGAACACCTGCGGCGCCTGCTCGGCGAGACCAGTGGCGGCCGCGGCGGACGCGACGCCGCCGCCGCGCTGCGACGGATCCTGCTCGACCACGACACAATCCACTTCCTCGTTGGCAGCGCGCTCAACCCCGCGCACCACGACCCGCGCCTGCCGCGCGCCTTCGATCTGCGCTGGCAGCAAGTCGATCACCTGCGCGAACTACTCGAACGCCGCCACTGCAAACGGGTGAACGTCGAACGCTGCTAATGCTCATTCTCAGGGGCTTCGCCCCTACGGCCCAGGCTACGCCAGGGCCTACCCCTCTGGCTTGGTCGGGATTCACCGGCATCGGCATAGCCGATCCCGGTGTGGGCGGATCGGCTACGCCGATTCTATCCGCCCACCCTA
>JBEPXK010000308.1:0-5199 GCA_041641915.1 Planctomycetota bacterium | reverse complement strand
CAGCGTCCGCGCCCACAGCAGCTTGCCGGCGACCACCAACCTGATGGGCTTCTTCCCCACCCTCGACTACTGGCGGCTGTGCGAGCAGCTCGACTTCGTCTCCAACGACGCCTACCCCCTGCTGCACGAACAGGCGGACATGGGCCGGGAGGTCGATCAGTTCGCGATGGTCCACGACCTGATGCGCTGCATGGGCGGCGGTCGCCCGTTCATCCAGATGGAGGCCTCGCCGGGCCCGACCAACTGGATGGCCCGGCCGAAGCTCAAGCGCCCCGGGATGCACCGGCTCGAGATGCTGCTGGCGATCGCCCACGGCGCCGACGGAACGATGTACTTCCAGTGGCGCAAGAGCCGCGGCTGTCACGAGAAGTTCCACGGCGCGGTGGTCGACCATGTCGGTACCGAGCACACCCGCATGTTCCGCGAGATCGCCACCTACGGCGCCGAGCTCGACAAGCTCGAGCCGGTGCTCGGCACCGGCACCGCCGCCCGGGTGGCGCTGGTCGCCGACTGGGAGGCGCGCTGGGCGCTGGAACGCTCCTGCGGCCCCGGCCATAAAGAGCAGGACCACATCAAGGACTACCTCGGCACCTGTCGCGACTGGCACGCCGCGTTCTCGCATCTCGGCGTGGCGGTCGACATCTGCGAACGCCGCAGCGACTTCGGCGGCTACGACATCCTGGTCCTGCCGCAGCTGTTCCTGATCGACGACGACACCGCGCAACGGCTGCGTGCCTTCGTCGCCGGCGGCGGCACGCTGGTGGCGACCCAGCTGACCGGGATCGTCGACGCGACCAACCGCTGCCACCTCGGCGGCTGGCCCGGGCCGGATCTGCGCGACCTCTTCGGCGTCTGGGCCGAGGAGATCGACGTGCTCTACCCCGAGGACCTGCAGTCGATCGCGCTGGTCCCCGACAACGACCTCGGCCTCGCCGGCACCTTCACCGTCACCGACTACGCGGACCGCATCCACACCCAGGGCGCCGAGGTCCTCGCCAGCTACACCCACCAGTTCTACGCCCAGCAACCCGCGCTCACCCGCAACCGCCACGGCGAGGGTAGCGCCTGGTACCTCGCCGCACGCACCGAGCCGGCCTTCCTCGCCGCACTGGCCAACGCGCTGGTCGGGCAGACCGGCATCTCGCGCGCCACCACCGCGCCGCTGCCCGAGGGCGTGCACGCCGCCCGACGCTGCGACACCCAGCACGAGTACCTGTTCCTGCTCAACTTCGCCCGTCACGCCCGCACCGTGACCCTCGACCGCGCCGGACGCGATCTGCTTAGCGGCAAGCAGACCGGGACCCAATTGCGCTTGGACGGCTACGGCGCGTTGGTGATCGAGCGACCGCTGGGCTGAAGCGCGCCGGCTCAGCAGACGCGGCGCCAGCTGAGCAACAACGAACCCGCGCGCGCCGTCGGCGATGCCGTCTGCTGTACCTCGGCGTAGCCGAGCTTGCGCGCCGAACCCGCAGCCCGGCGCGCCTCCTCGCCGTGGTACGACGGCCCCTTCCAGGCCACCAGCCGGCCGCCGCGGGCGAGCAGCTCCCGCGCCTCCGCCAACAGGGTCGCGGCCGGCGCCACCGCCCGCGCGGTGACCAGCTGACAACCGCGCACCAGCTCCGGCGCCGCGCTGGCGACCTCCCGGCCGCGCAGCTGGCGCGCGGTGACCCGCTGCGGATCGACCAGCCGCGCCGCCTCGGCGAGGAAGGCGACCTTGCGCCCGCGGCTGTCGATCAGCGTCCAACTGGTATCCGGCATCCACAGCGCGAGGATCAGCCCCGGATAGCCGCCGCCCGAGCCGAGGTCGACGCAGCGCTCGCCGCCACCCGGACGGAAGACGGGCTCGGCGCCCAACGGCGCGAGCGCATCGAGTACGTGGCGTTCGAGGTAGTCGCGCGGATCGCTCAAGCGGGTGAGGTTGAGCCAGGCGTTGACGCCGGCCAGGTGGCCGTAGAGCGCTTCGAGCCGTGGCCGCACCTCTGCGCCGGCCGCGATCCCGGCCGCCGCGCACTGCGCGCAGAACCAGTCCCAGTCCGTGTCGGGGAAGCGCCGCGGCGGATGGTCCGCCGCGGCCACACTGCCGGTCTTGTCGCTGGACATGGCCCGGTTTGTAGGACCCGGCCCGCGCGGTGCCAGCGGATCGCGCTCGGCTGAGCGCGCGCCAGGCAGAGCTGACGCCGCCCCGTTGCCGCATCTCAAGCGCGCGCTACGGTGACCCAGCCCCGGCGGGCGCTGGTTGCTCGCCATCCCGCATCGCGCTGGCGCCGGTCCGCGGTGCCGCAGCACGAGGATACGGTTGTGGATTACGTCGTTATCGCCCGCAAATACCGCCCCCAGACCTTCGCCGAGGTCGCCGGCCAGGAGGTCATCGCGCGGACCCTGGTCAACGCGATCGCCAAGCAGCGGGTGGCCCACGGCTTCCTGTTCACCGGCCCGAGCGGCGTGGGCAAGACGACCATGGCCCGGATCCTGGCCAAGGGCCTGTGCTGCGAGCACGGCCCGACAGCCGAGCCCTGCGGCGTCTGCGACCACTGCCAGATGATTGCCCAGAGCATCCACCCCGACGTGTTCGAGATGGACGCCGCCTCGCACAACGGTGTCGACGACATCCGCGATCTCGCCGAGAGCGCCAGCTACGCCCCGAGCCAGGCGCGTTACCGCGTGTTCATCCTCGACGAGGTCCACATGCTCTCCACCAACGCGTGGAACGCCCTGCTCAAGCTGCTCGAGGAACCGCCGCCGCACGTCTACTTCATCTTCGCCACCACCGAGATCGAGAAGGTCCCGGCGACGGTGGTCAACCGCTGCCAACGCTTCGACTTCCGCTCGATCGACATCGATGACATCGTCGGCCGGCTGCGCGCGGTCTGCGCCGGCGAAGAGGTCAGCGTCGACGATCCCCTGCTCTACCGCCTCGCCCGCGCCGCTGGCGGCGGCATGCGCGACGCCCAGACCCTGCTCGACCAGCTGATCGCGGTCAGCGAGGACACCATCACCGCGGCGGATCTCGACCTGCTGCTCGGCGCCGCGCGTAGCGAGGACATCGCCGCGATCGCCGGCAGCCTGCTCGCCGGCCAGGGCAAGGAGGCGATCGAGGTCTTCGACCGCCTCGGCGCCGGCGGGGTCGCGGCCGCGACCTTCCTCGAGCAGCTGATCGACCACTTCCGCCTGCTGATGCTGGTCCAGACCTGCGGCGCGGAATCGGCCCCGGTGCGCCGGCTGGGCAGCTGCAGCGACGCAGTCCTGGCCCAGGCCGAGCAACCCAACGAGAAGATCCTGCGCATCTGTCAGATCCTCATCGGCAGCCAGCAGGCGCTGCGCGGCGGGGTCGACGCCCGCCTCCAGCTCGAGCTCGCCTTCGTGCGCATCGCCCGGCTCGGTGAGATGCTCGACGTGGAGGGGCTGTTGCGACGGATCGATCGGCTCGAGCGCAACGCGGGAGCCGCCGGCAACCCTCGCTGAGGCCGGCTCCCGGCCCCAGCGCCCGGGAACCGGCCCCGCCCCCCGCCTCTGCCACCGCTGCGCCTGCGGCCGACGCGATCACGCGCCTGCGCGAGGTCTGGGATCTGATCTGCCAGGACGCCACCGGCGAACGCCCGGATCTCGGCGCGGCGATCACCGCGCTCCAGCCCGCGCAGCTCGACGGCGACACCCTGGTGCTCGACCAGCTCGCGCCGTCGACCGACCCGGCGCAGGAGGCGACGGCCAGCGCGATCCTCGCCCGCCACGCCGGGCATCATCTCGGCCGGCGGCTCGACGGCGCGCGCATCGGCCCCGCGCGCGGACCACGCCAGCCGCAGGATCGCGCCCAGGCCTACCGCGCGGCCCAGGAGGACCCGCTGGTCAAGGCCTTGATGAACGCCTTCGATGCCGAGATCATCGCCCGTGAGCCCAGCGACCGCGTGCAGTGGCTGCAACGCCGAGAGGCGGACCCTACCGATGCCGGCGATGTCACCGCGGACAACGGCTATCATTGAACTGGAAAGGAGAACCGCCATCGCACCGCCAGGCCATTTCCGCGCATCTGGCCGAGCGTCGCATCCGCGGCGTGCCATGCCGACCGCCCCGGCTCCACGCAGCGTCTCCGCGGTGATGGGGCGAGCGTGTCGTCATGCGACCGAACCGGGCTCCGCCCCGCGCCCGTCATCATGCAAGATGCTGCCAGACAGAGAGATGCGGAATCACGGCCGCGCGCGTCCAACGCGCACGGTTCACCGCGGCCGCTGCAGCCCGTGACCGACAACGCCTTCACCCGCAGAGAGACCGAGTACCTGCCCCCAGGCCAGGGCCCCGACCTGGGCGCCGAACATCGCGTCGGCCCCTACGAGATCCTCTCCGTCCTCGGCCGCGGCGGCATGGGCACCGTCTACAAGGCCAAGGTGGTCGAGTCCTGCAGCGTACCGATCGGCCGGCTGGTCAGCATCAAGATGCTCCACGAGCGCCACCTCGACATGATGGAGCGCCGCCGCTTCCAGCGCGAGGCGAGTTATCTCCAGGCGCTGCGGCATCCGAGCATCGTCCGCATCCTCGACATCGGCGAGCACAACGAACGCCCCTTCCTGGTGATGCAGTTCATCGAAGGCGAGACCTTCGACCAGCTGCTCGACGACACCGCCCGCCGCAGCGGCAGCCGCTACTGCAAGGAGCGCACCGTCTGCGAGTACATGGTCCAGGCGCTCGAAGCACTGCATACGGCGCACCTCGCCGGGATCCTTCATCGCGACCTCAAGCCGGGCAACTTCATGGTCACCCCCGCGGGCCAGGTCAAGCTGCTCGACTTCGGCATGGCCCAACGGCTGGACACCGACAGCCGGCTGACCGCCTCGGGTTCGGTGCTCGGCACACCCGCCTACATGAGCCCGGAGCAGGCCAGCGGCCTGCGCGAGGACCTGAGCAACCGCAGCGACATCTACAGCATGGGCGCGGTGTGCTACGAACTGCTCACCGGCCACCAGCCCTACACCGCTGAGAACTCGATCGCGGTGCTCCGCCGCATCCTCGAAGAGCCGCTGACCCCGCCGTCGCGGCTACGCCACGACCTGAGCCGCGACCTGGAGACCGTGGTGCTCAAGGCGATGGCCAAGGACCCCCGCGACCGCTACGCCAACGCCGAGGCGATGGCCGAGGATCTGCGGCGGATCCTCGAGGGCATGCGCGTGCGCGCGCGGCGGTTGCGCACCACCGTGCTGCTCGCCCGCG
>JBEPXK010000307.1:0-5215 GCA_041641915.1 Planctomycetota bacterium | reverse complement strand
TGCATGCCCTTCATCTCCAACTGTGGCGTCCTGGCCCTGTGCGTTGTTTGCTGTGCCGGACTCGCGGCCGAAACCACGGCCGAGGTCTGGACCCTGACCGACGCGTTCGACAAGGGCGACCGCAAGCAGCAGCGCCTGGAATCCCAGGCAGTCGCCTTCGAGCCGCTCGCCGACGATGATGCGGTGGCCATCGCCATCGACGCCGACACCACCTACCAGTCCTTCACCGGCGTTGGCATGTCCTTCGACCGCTGCGCGATGATGAACTTCGTGCGACTGGCGCCGGCGGACCGGGACGCGGCCCTGCGCCGGCTGTTCGATCCCGATCACCACGAGGGCTTCGGCCTGAGCATGATCCGCTTCCCGCTCGGTACCGCCGACTTCACCGGCACCGAATGGTACAGCTACAACGACATGCCGGCAGGACAGACCGATCCGGAATTCGAGCACTTCTCCATCCACCGCGATCAGGAGGAGGGGTTCACGGACCTGTTGCGCGAGGTCAAGGCGATCAACCCCGATCTGTTGATCGTCACCTCGCTCTGGAGCCCGCCCGGTTGGATGAAGACCAACGATAAACTGACCGACGGCGGTCACCTGATCGCGGGCAACGAGCCGCTGCTCGCGGCCTACATCCGCAAGGCTTTCGACGCTTATCGCGCGGAGGGCATCGAGTTCGACGCGCTGACGATCCAGAACGAGCCCGAGGTCAAGCAGGTCTACCCCTCGTGTAAGTGGTCGACCGAGCAGCTGCTGTTGGCGCAGGAGCACGTCTCGGCGGCGTTGACCGATGGCGGCTATGACACCGCGATCTGGGCCGGCGATACGCAATGGTCGAACAGCGACAGGTTCCAGCGCCCGCAGATCGAACAGGCGGTGGCCAACGGCAACCAGCGGGTACGCGGCGCCGCGTGGCACTGGTATGGCGGCAAGCCCTCGGCGATGAGCGATCTCCACGCCGATTTCCCGCAGATGCAGAATATTCTGACCGAGATCCAACTCGCCAACAAGAACAGCGGGCGCGGCAAGATGCACAAATGCGTCGACTACTTCCACAACTGGTGCAACGGCTTTATCGACTGGATCGGCTTCCTGGATTCGAAGGGCAAGCCGATCAACCAGGGCGTGCCGTGGCGCCCCGGCAAGGGCAAGTTCGTCGGGGCGGACCACAATGATTTCAGCGATTGGTGGTTCGAGGACCTCGCATTCAAGTACGGCATGATCGGGCGCTGGGTCGAGCGGGGCGCGCTGCGCATCGCGTCCCCGCGTAAGGTGTCGGGCAACGTGTTCGTCGTCGCGTTCCGCAACCGCGATGGGCGCTACGCGGTGACCCTGTTCACCAACACGGACAAGAACGACTCCGCCGGTGGCAGTTACAAGGTGGTGTGGAACGGCCAGCAATGTATTTTCGACCTGCCGTCCGAGCACTGCATCGCCACCGTGACCTGGCAGGGGCCATCGCTGGCCCGGAGCATCGGCGTCGACAACTTTCCCGGTTTCGACTGGGACTGCTTCCCGGGCGGCGAGGGTACGGTGGTAGGCGGACGCACGGTGTTCGACGCCCTCGACCCCACCGTCGAGCACGCTCTCGTTCCGGTTGGCAATCATGATGGCTGAGAACCTGCGATGGCGCTACGCCGTCGTGCTCCTGCTCGGCTATGCGTCGCTGGGGGCGGTGGAGGTCGAGCTGAGCTGGCAGGCCAGCGGCGAGGGCGATATTGTCGGCTACAACGTCTATCGCGCCGATCCGGCGGCTCTGCGCGCCGATCCGGCCCAGCGGGTCGCCGCCCGTGTCGCGCTGACCCGCTGGCGCGATACCGGGGTGCCCAATCGTGCCTCGGTGGCCTATGGCCTCACCGCGGTCGACGCCGATGGCAACGAATCGCAGCTGTGCACGCCAGCCAGCGTCGCCCTGACGCGCGATGCCTTCCGCCGTATCGACCCCGAGCATCACGACGGGCACGTTGGAGCCGCGGTGCACCGCCGGGGTGCCCGGTACACGGTCGCGCCGGTGGCCGCGGGCGATCGGGTGCGGCTGGATCGGGTGGATTTCGCGGATGGCGCCGCGCTGGTCACCATCGAGCTGGCGAGCGAATCCGGCGGTGCCGAACTGGCGCTGCATCTCGACGGGACCGACGGCGCTCCGGTCGCCGTGATCGATGTACCGGCGACCGGCGCGCCGGATCGATTCGCGCCGGTGACCGTGCCGGTCGACGCCCTCACCGGGGTGCACGACCTCCATCTGGTGTTCGTCACCGCCAGCCCGGCGGTCGCGGTCGATCACCTGCACTTCTCCCGCCATGCGCGGCGCGTGGATATCGACTCCGCCGGCCAGAGCGCCGGCGATACGGTGGAGGTGCGCTTGGATGGCGACCCCACGAGCGATGCCGCCGTGCCCGCGTCCTTGACCGGTCTCGACCCAGGGCTGGCGCATCGTCTGCGCTTCCTTGTCGTTCCCGGCGCCCCTCAATGATCGCCCCCGGAGGCCCTGCATGGATCGCACCCATCGCCGTACCTGGACGCGTATCGCCGTCGTGCTCGCCGGTTTGCTCCTCGCTTTCGCGCGAACCCTGAGCGCGGCCGCCGAGCGCCCGAACATCCTGTGGATCACCAGCGAGGACAACAGCCCGTTGCTCGGCTGCTACGGCGATGCCCAGGCGACCACGCCCCATCTCGACGCGATGGCCGCGGCGGGGGTGCGGTACACCAACGCTTTCGCCAACGTGCCGGTCTGCGCCCCGGCGCGGTTCTGCATCCTCACCGGGCTGCATGCCGCGGCCATGGGCACGTTGCACATGCGCAGCCGTTACCGGGTGCCCGATTTCGTGCGGCCGTTGCCGCGCTACCTGCGTGATGCCGGTTATTATTGCACCAACAAATCGAAGACGGACTACAACTTCAAGACCAAGGACAAGTCGCACTGGGATGCCTGTGGTGGCGGTGCCAGCTACCGCAACCGCGACGCCGGCCAACCCTTCTTCAGTGTCATCAACCTGATGACCACCCACGAGTCGAAGATCCACGGCGGCGGGACGCCGGACCACGACCCGGCGGCGATGGACCTGCCACCCTACCATCCGGACATCCCGGCGATCCGGCGTGACACCGCACGGTACTACGACCAGATCGAGCAGATGGACGACGAGGTCGGCGATATCCTCGCCCAACTCGAGGCGGACGGGGTGGCCGAGAACACCATCGTTTTCTACTACGCCGACCACGGCGGCGTCCTGTGCCGCAGCAAGCGTTTCGTCTACGATACCGGCACCCGGGTCCCCTTGATCGTGCGTTTTCCCGAGCGGTATCGTCATCTGGCTCCCGGTGACCCGGGCACCAGCTGCGACCGGTTGGTCTCCTTCGTCGATCTGGCGCCGACGGTGCTCAGCCTGGCCGGCATCGATGTGCCGGGCCACATGCACGGCGCCGCCTTCCTTGGCGAGCAGCAGGCGCCGGAGCCGGAGGCGGTGTTCGTCTACCGCGGTCGCATGGACGAGCGCATCGATCTGGTGCGTGGCGCGCATGACGGCCGCTATGCGTATTTCCGGAATTACATGCCGCACCGCATCTACGCGCAGCGCATCAGCTACCTGTGGCGGGCCGAATCGGTGCCGGCATGGGAGGAGGAGTACCGCCAGGGCCGCTGCGATGCGGTTCAGAGCCGGTTCTGGGAGCGCAAGCCGAGTGAAGAGCTCTATGATACCCGGGCCGACCCCTGGCAGGTGCACAACCTCGCTACCGACCCGGAACACGCCGGGGCCCTGCAGCGCCTGCGCGGCGCGGTGGCCGACTGGACGCGTGATATCCAGGATGTCGGCTTCTTTCCAGAAGCGACAATGGTCGCCCGCGCCGGCGGCGGCAACATCCACGCCGTGGTGCGCGACGAGGCGGTGCCGCTGGACCGGATCATCGCGATGGCCGAGGCGGCGAGCAGTCAGGATCCCGGCGAGCTGAGCCGGCTCATCGACGGCCTGGCGGACGCGGAAGTGGCGATCCGTTTCTGGGCCGCCACCGGTTGCGGCATCCTCGCCCACCACGGCGCGCCGGCCGCCGATGCGCTCGGCGATCTGCTCACGGATCCGAGCCAGGATGTACGCATCGCCGCCGCCGAGGCGTTGTGCCGCATCGGCGCGGCGGATGAGGGTCTGCCGGCGCTGGCCGGCGAACTCGACCTGGGCTCGAACCTGCACCGTCTGCACGCCGCCAACGCCATCGATGCCCTCGGCGCCCGGGCCCTGTCCGAGCTGGGGCGGATCCGCAGCGCCAGACAGGACAACAGCGACTGGCGCGTGCGCAGCGTGCTTGGCGACGCGATCGATCGGCTCGAGGCCCTGCCTTCTCCGCCGGGCGAACTCACCGCCACCCCGCTAGACCCGTAAGCGAAGGCGCCCGTGTCGGTCGGGGCCTCAGGGCGCCGGCGCGATGCGTAGGTTGCTGAAGTGGACCTGCGCGGCGGCGGGAGCGGTCGAGCGGCGGTTGACCAACGCATGGACCCGGACGTGATCATGGAGCGGCCGCGGCAGCCGCGCATCGATCAGGGGGCTGCCGTCGACCGACCAGCGCAGGTGCGTGCGCGAGAGGACGATGTGCCAGGTCTCTGGCGTGGTCAGCGGTCGGCTGCGGTCGCCCTTGACCAGCGGCCGCGGCATGTCGGCGCTGTGAACCAGATCGTAGACCACGGCGCCGCGTCGTTCCGAGGCCTCGACGTAATAGAAGAAGGACTCGGCCTCCGGTCGTTCGCTGTCTCGGGTGCTCAACGAAATGATGGCGCTCATGCCGCGGCTGAGCGGATGGCTGCTGTGCACGCGGCATTCGATTTGCAGCGGCAGCGGCAGGTAGGCGGTGGTGTGAGCCCCGACCACGCCCACCCAGTCGGCGCCGGGTTTGTCGGCGGCCGCGGCGGCGAGATCGATACGCAAGCCGTCGGCGGTGATGGTGGTGCCCGTATCGTGATCCCAGGCCGCGGAATTGCCGATGTCCGTTGGCCAGGGGAGACTGCTTGGCGCCGCGAAATGCGTCAGCGAGCCGTCGGGATGGGCATGTGCGCTCGCCGCCGGGGCCAGCACCAGGCGGGCGTGCGCGGTCTGGCAGGCGACACGGCCCTGAGTGACCTGCAGCAGCGACCACCCGGGTTGGCAGCGCAGTCGGAAGGTGGTGCCGAGCACCGTGGCGCGCGCGTGGGTCGTGACGACGATGAATGGGTCGTCCGGATCCGCGT
>JBEPXK010000306.1:0-5226 GCA_041641915.1 Planctomycetota bacterium | reverse complement strand
GCAATGAACAGCCCGCGGGCGCTGATCCGATCACCTTCGGCGACGAGCTCGAAGTGGTCAACTTCGACGACGGCAACACCGAAGAGCTCTCCTTCGAAGAAGACGCCGGTGGCACCGAGAACCTCAGCTTCACCGACCAGAACACCGCGGTGATCACCGATGTCGACCAGACCGCGGTCGGCACCGCCACCGCCACCTCCGACTTCCAGACCGTCGACTACGACGACGGCTATGGCGATGAAGAGGAAGCCGGCGGCGGGGCCCCCGTCCGCCGCAGCGTGCGCAGCCAGCGCGTGCGCACCGAGGCGCCGAAGACCCACTGGATCTGGCCCTCGCTGCTGGTGATCAACATCCTGATCTTCGCCTTCTTCGTCGCGCCCTACTTCTACCTCGAGATCGTCAAGTACACCGTCGATGACGTGACCCTGCGCGGCACCGGCGAGGGTGACATCGTCGCCGTGACCTACCGCTACCACGGCGTTCAGGACAACTGGTACACCGACCTCGCCTCCAACATCGCCGGCTTCAGCATCGAGCCCGACCGCGATAAGTGGGAAGCGCGGCACGCCGACGACCCCGATGCCACCTACATCTCCATCACCGAGAAGGACCCGAACCAGCCCCACATCTGGCGCTACAAGCAGTTCCTCGGCGACTACCTCGCCAAGGCCAACGGCAACGAACAGGATGCGCTCGACATGCGCCTGGAGAGCTGGGTGATCGACAAGGTCGTGGAGAAGCCCGACCCGGAAAACGAGGGCCAGTACATCCCGGAGCAGGCCCAGGCCCTGCCCGCAGGCCAGGA
Source organism: Planctomycetota bacterium (assembly GCA_041641915.1). Classification (GTDB taxonomy): domain Bacteria; phylum Planctomycetota; class UBA11346; order UBA11346; family UBA11346; genus SLQH01. The sequence goes on along the minus strand of JBEPXK010000306.1, from coordinate 4,421 downwards.
GCCCACCCTGCCGTCCTCGGAGCCCGAAGCCGGCGCCCTGGGTACCTATCCCGTGCGCAAGACCACCAGCACCTTCCAGGGCGTCGACGACGCCGGCGCTGGCCAGACCGAAGCCCTGGACGACTGGAACGTGGTCATCCCGCACAAGTAGGGCCTGGCGCCAACGCAGGCGCAGACGTGCCAAAGGCTTGCGCTCCCCTCGGGCACTCCTACGATCGACCCGGTCACTCAGGTGGCCGGGTCGATGCCATTCCGCCGTCGGGGATTTCCCGAAAGGAACTTCGCCCTGGCGCCAATTCATGCCACGAAGCCCTTCCCCAATCCTCGCTACAACTCGGGAGCCACCATGATCTCCTACCGTCACCTCTCCATCGGCGCCGCCTTGTGCCTCCTGATCGCAGGCGGCTGCACCAGGCGCGACGACGTCGCGGTCGCCGAACTCCAATCCGACAATGAACGTCTGACCCACGAACTCGCCGAGCTCCATCGGCAGTCCGCCCAGCTGGAGCGTCAGCGCAACGAAGCCCGCAACGAACTGATCAAGCTGCGCGAACAGAAGCAGGGTCTCGAACAACAGCTGCGCGATACCCTCAGCGCCGAAGCCTGGGGCCCCGACATCGAAGTCATCCCTGGCGGCAAGGGCCTGCGCCTCGGTGACGACTTCCTCTTCGCCACCGGCTCGGCCGATCTCACCGCCGAGGGCCAGAGCGCCATCGCCGAGATCGCCGCCCGGCTGCGCAGCGCCGAATACAACGACACCGTTATCATGGTCGAGGGCCACACCGACTCGACCCCGGTGACCCGACCGGCCACCGTCAAGCAGTTCCGCGACAACTGGGGCCTGTCGGCCATGCGTTCCGCCTCGGTCGTCCGCGCCCTCAAGGCCGCCGGCCTCGCGGCCGAACGGCTGCACGGCGCCTTCCGGGCCGACTTCGAGCCGATCCCCGGCGCGCCGAAGAGCAAGAACCGTCGCGTGGAGATCTACGTCAGCCTGCCCCAGGAATAGGGCAGGCGGCGATACCGCGCCTCACGCAGTGACAACGACACCCCCGCCCTGCCCTGGCGGGGGTGCTGCACGTTGCGACGCCAAACAGCCTACCTCAGAGCCACACCCCTTCCCAGGAACTCACGGCGAAGTCGTGTCGCCTTGGCCCGTCTTCACGCCAGCCAATGCCATTCGGTCCAATGCCGCATTCGCACGAGTTCCTGGCCCTTCGCAGCCGGCAGAGCTAGCGTGGGCTCTGATAGAAGCCACGCCCTTCACCAACGCCGGGGGCGCTGGCAGCGAGAAAGCACCCGCAGAGCCAAAGGCCGGCCGTCAGCGAGCTGCCGCCAGCCCGCTGGGCACGAAACCACCAAGCCTGCCGGTTACCGACAGCAGACCGCATGCATCCCCGAGCAGCGGCTCCGGCCCAGGCGTGAGTGGCTCGAAAACCGCTACTGCGGATCGGCGGTCGCGGAGCCGTGCCGCGATTCGGACCGCTCGAAGGAATCGCGCGCCGATTCGCGTTCGGATTCGCGTTCGGCCGGGTCGCTCCCACAGCCGGCGAGGAAGGCCAACGCGGCGATCACGATGAGTATCTTCATGCTCCACCCTCGTTTCTGGGACCCCGTCGCAACGGGGTCAGTCATTTGCTCCGGTCGCGCCGGCTCCATTCTCGGTCCACTCGACCAGATCACGAATGGTCGCGCGGCGGCGCAGCTTGGCCACCACCTGCTGCTTGATCTGCGCCCGCCGCGCAGCTTCGACCTTCGGCCGCAGCTCGATGCTGACCTCGGCGAAGGTCCGCTCGGCGGGATCCTCACGGTCGCTGACCAGCATCAGGTGCAACAGCCGCCCAGACCGGAACACCGGGCTGATCCCGCCGGCGGCGAGATCGTCCAGCTGTTCGACGAAGGCATCACCCAACGACGACGGCTCGATCAGACCGAGTTCACCCCCCGGAGGATGCGCCGCCTGCTCCAGCTCACGCAAGGCGTCGGCCGCCTGCTTGAAGGCGGCGACCCGTTCGGCGGGCGTGTCGTGCGCGAGCAGCTCCTCGCGCAGCCGTGTCAAGCGCGCGCGCACCGCCGCTTCGCCCTGGGCCCCGGCGATGGCCGCCTGCGCAGCGGCGACCTCGTCGACCACCGCCACCGCGGCCGGGTCATCCACCCCCGCGAGCGCGGCGGCGACCGCCTCCAGGCTTGCAGCGAGCACCGCGGCCTTGGCTGCGGTGTCGTCCCCCGCGTCGACGTAGCGCTCGCGCCAACGATCGAAGTCGACCGCCGCGAGCGCCGCGTGTTCGAGCGCGGCCGCGGCGCGGAAGGCGGCCTGCAGCTGCGCCAGGGCCTCCGCGCCGACCCCCTCGCGTGCAGGACGCAGGCTGATGCGCCAGGCACGGACACGGCTCGGGCGATCGTAGTCCCTGGCCTCATAGATCGCGCGCAGCTGCTCGGGCGTGACCTCCGGACTGCGCTCTTCGTAGAACTGCAGCACCGCGCGGACCATCTCGCGTCGACGCAGATGCGCGCGCAGCTCGGCCTGGGCCTCGAGGTCACGTTCGCGACCGTAGGCGCTGATTTTTTCGCGCACTTCGCTCGCGATCGCTTCCTCGTCGAGCTGGATCCCCAGGCGCCGGGCCTCCTGCAGCAGCAACTGCTCTTCGGTCAGCGCCTCGAGCGCCATGACGAAGAACCGGGTCGCCTCCTCCGGTGTGTGCTGGAGCGGGCGACCCTCCGCCTGCGCTTCGGCCATCAACTCACGCCGACGCTCTTGGATATCCATCACCGTGATGATGTCACTGTTCACATATCTGAAGACCTGATCGATCGCCCGCGACTCCTCGGCCTGGAGGACGCAGACCATCAGCAGCAGCAAGCAGGAGCACAAAGCGGGCATGGCCCCCAGATTACGCGGGAATCGCGCGAGGAAAGCGCCGGCCAGGTGCAATGGCACCACCGCCGCGCCACCCGCCTTGCACACGGTCTGAGCGCGCCCTGTTGCCGGCCATCCGGCCAATGTAAGGTGCCATCGTCCCCACCGTCCTCCTCATGACATGGAAGCTGCGGTCTTGACTCAGGATTCGACATCCGGCCTCGTCGATGGCGAGCTGCGCGCGCAGGGCACCGAGCTGTTGGTGCGGGAGGAGCCGGCTCTGCGCCGGGTCATCCGGCGCTACGTCCACGACGAGTCGACCGTCGATGACCTGTTCCAGGAGATCAGCATCAAGGTGCTGCGCCGGATCAACACCGTACGCAGCACCGCCACCATCCGTGGCTGGCTGTTCCAGCTGGCGCGCAATGCATGTCTGGACTACCTCCGCGCCCAGGATCGCCGCCCTTCGGGCAGCCCCGCCGCCCTCGGCGGACAGCGCGCCGGTGGCGAGATGGGGCGCAACCCGGTGGAGAGCTTCCTGTCCGACGAACGCCTGTCGGCGGTCCATCGCGCGCTCGAACAACTGCCCGACAGCCAGCGGCGGGTGATCGCCCTGCGGATCCAGGACGGCCTGGATCACACCGAGATCGCCGAGCGGTTGGGCATCAGCCGTCAGGCGGTCGAGGTACGCCTGTGCCGTGGCCGGGCGACGCTCAAACAGCGGCTGGAAGACATCCTCAAAGGGGACCTGTGATGCGACAGGACGCGAACACCGATACGGCCGAAGACATGTCCTGCGAGGACGTGGAGGCCTGCCTGCCGCTGGTGGCCGATGGCAGCCTCACCGCCAACGACGACCCCGATCTCTTCGCGCACCTCGCGTCCTGTCCGCGTTGCCAGGACTCGCTGGCGCTGCACGACCTGGTGGGGTTGAGCCTGGATACCGGCGCGGCCGCCAGGCATCGCGCGCGGGTCATCTCCTTCCGCGTTCCCGGACGGGTCCTCGTGGCCGCCGCGGCGCTGGCCCTGCTCGCCATCGGCACCGGTTTCTGGGCCTTCGACGGCGATGCCGCCCAGTCGGCCACCGCCAACGCCGGTATCGAGACCGCCGACCAGCCCAAGGCCCGGGTGCTGCAGGTCATCGACCCCGGACCGGGCAACAACAAGACCCGCTATCTCATCCGCCGCGATGGACGGGAATTCCTGGTCGAACACGTCGATGGCCGGATGCCCGAGGCCAATGATCGCCCCCGCGAGGACGAGGACGCTGGCGGCTCGATGCTGATGCCGGTCCACGACCGCTGAGACCGGACCCTCCCCCGTTCGCCCGAACGCCCGAACGCACCCTGGCACACCAGGATCCACGCCGAAGGGGTCATGGGGGCCGGGCCGGCCCCCATCGGCCGACAGAGCCCGGTTTTCCGCCGAAAATGGGCCGAAGGGCGGAGGCGGCATCGCGCAGCGATAGGTGGCCCCGGTGGGGCCACCGGGCCGACGCAGCGCAAGCGCAGCCCCGCAGCGAAGCGAGGAGCAAGCGCAGCTGGGGTGCGCGTGAGCGCGCGAGGGG